>JAIPAJ010000174.1 GCA_021740125.1 Leadbetterella sp.
ATAATCTTTTGTTATCACGACCACGGATACGAATTTAGGCCGCACGAAAAAGGCACTTACATGGACTATATAATCCAAAATACAGACCCAAAATACGTGTCTTTTGAAATGGACGTACTTTGGACAATTCACGGCGGCGGTGCGGCAACACCACAAGAATTGTTAAAACGATATGGAAATCGCTGGAAACTGATGCATGTAAAAGACCTTAGAAAAGGAGTAATTGGAGACAAGTCGGGTCACGAGCCCGCTGAAAACGACGTGGTGTTGGGCACGGGTCAAGCAGATTGGAAGAAGATATTTAAACTATCGAAAAAAGCAGGGATTCAGCATTATTTCATAGAAGACGAAAGCAACAAAGAGCTTGAAAACGTACCGAAAAGCATTGAATATTTGAACAGTTTGTAAAATAGTTATTCTGAGTTTTATAGACTAAGAATTGGTTGTACAAAAATATATGAAAAGCCTGCATGATTTTATGCGGGCTTTTTTGTTAAAAAATGGAGGTTCATAATAAAGTGTATTTCTTTTTTATCATTTTGAAGCTTTAAAATGTTTTTTGTTAATCTATTTCCAATCATTTAATTTTTCATTTATGTACTATGAGACATAATTTCACCACTATATGTGTGTTTTGAGGTAGCCTTTGAGCTACATGAAGGTTAGTTTTGTCTAAAATCTTGTTTAGCATAAATAATTTTGGTTAAACTTCGGTTTTAAGTGTAAAATCAACCAATCCTTTACGTTTTTAAGGCATGTATAAATTCATTTCAAAGCGATTGACTTATTCTTTAATATCGCTAATTCTTATTGTTTTCACATTTTTAGGCTTCAAAAAAATCGAGATTTTCGAGCCAAACATTTCATTGGACGATTACATCATCGAAGAAGGTTTTGATTTGAAAGTTATCGCTTCAGAAAACTTGATAAAAGCACCCGTGGCCATGGATTTTGATAATAAAGGCCGCATGTGGGTGGTAGAAATGACAGGATATATGCCCAATTTAGAAGGAATAGGGGAGGAGGAACCAACAGGAAAAATTAAAATTTTAGAGGACCTTGACAAGGATGGTATTATTGACCATTCTAAGGTGTTTCTGGAAAAACTTGTACTTCCTCGTGCTTTGGCCTTCGTTTATGGAGGTCTGCTATATGTAGATGGTCCCAAACTTTTGTTTGTTGAAATAAAAAATGACAAACCGGGCAAAAAAACGCTCGTTGACCCTATTTATGCCGAAGGTGGAAATGTCGAGCATGCCTCTAACGGTCTGATGATGAACATCGACAACTGGATTTATAATGCAGATTATAACTTCCGGTATCGCCTTCAGAACGGTAAATGGCTAAAAGAACCTACCTCATTGAGAGGTCAATGGGGAATCACAAAGGATAATTTTGGTAGACTTTTTTACAACAACAACAGCACACATCTTCAAGGAGATTTTGTATTGCCAAACAGAGCCATTAAAAACAAATACTTCAGACCCAAATCCGCTGAAAACCAAGTGTTAACAGATAATCTAGTGTATCCAATACATGCTACTTCGGTAAATAGAGGTTACATTAAGGATGTTTTAGATAAAAATGGATTTCTAAAAGAAGTTACAGCTTCTTGTGGGCCGATGATATACAGAGGATCGGCTTTTCCATCTTCTTATAATCAAAACGTTTTTGTGTGTGTTCCTGAAGCTAACCTCATCACCCGAAGTATCTTAGATGTAAAAAGCACAAGTATTAAAGGCAACAGGGCAATTGCTGGCAAGGAATTTATTGCCTCCAAAGATGAAGGTTTTCGTCCAGTTAACCTTTTTAATGGACCAGATGGTGCCATTTATATTGTAGATATGCACCGAGGAATTATTCAGCACAAGGCATATATTTCCCAATATTTGACAGAACTTTTGGCAAAAAAGCAATTGGATACGCTTCAAAATGCTGGAAGAATTTTAAAAATAACACACAAAAACGTCAAAGCTTTTGAAATTCCAGATTTTACCAAAGCAAGTAGCAAAGATTTAGTGAACCTTTTAAGTCATCCCAATGGATGGATTAGAGACCGTGCTCAGCAATTATTGATTCTCAAAAAAGACTTAAACATTTTAAAAGATATAAAAGCACTAACCCTTGTTAACAACGAATTTGGGACAGAAATTCATGCCTTATATGTTTTGGAAGGTCTCAATGCTCTTTCCTTTAATTATTTGGATGAAGTTGCCAAGAGGTCTAAACAACCCGAAACCGTCGCCCATGTTTTAGGTCTTATGGAAAAGTACGCCATTCCAGAAAATGTTACCAAACTCCAGCAGTTGGTTACTTTATTACAAACTCAAAATAACGAAACAGTTGACCTTTATTTGGCTTTGTCTTTGGGTTCTTGGATAAAAATTTCAGAGAACAATTTTTTGCCAATTCTTTCAGAAATAGAAAAGAAATATACCAAAGACAAAGTATTTCAGGATGCCTTTACAAGCAGTCTAGACAGCAAGGAAGCTATTTTTTTAGATAAGATGAATCCTAATGAGATGTTGAAAACCAATTTGAATCTGGCGATAACCAACAGACAAAAAAAGGAGCTCAATCCCATATTTGTAAAAGTAAAAAATGAGGTGGACGGCCGTACTAAAGGTTTGCAATTATTCAGATCTATTTGTGCCACCTGTCATGGAGCAGATGGAAAAGGAATCGAAAATCTTGCACCTCCTTTGAAAGGATCTGAATATATCGAGGGCTCTACAAAACGCTTGGCAGCCATTATTCTGCACGGAATTGGAGGTCCAATGAGTGTGGGAGGGAAAAGATATGAGCTAAATAACGAAATGCCTGCTTTGCTAAATAACACTTTAATAAGTGATCAAGACATAGTCGATATCATAGGTTTCACACAAAATGCCTACGCCAAAGAGCCCAAAAGAATTTCAGTAGCAGACGTGAAAAAAATGAGACTTAAAAAACCAGAAGGAAGTGGCGTTTTTAATGAAAAATTATTACTTGAAACGGATTTCGAAAAATAGCGTTAATATCTTTAAGGAACTAAAAAACCTTCTCGGAATACCAAGAAGGTTTTTGTTAGAAATTTTAAAAGTCTAAAATCCTTATTTTTTATAAACCTTTCCATCTTTCATCACAAAGCTCATTTTCATAAGAGCTTTTACGTCTTTTGTGGGGTCTTCATCTATAGCTACAATGTCAGCTAATTTACCCGCTTCTATAGCCCCAAGTTCGTTTTCCATTCCTAACACAAAAGCATTTGTTATGGTAGCAGCCTTCAGAGCTTCCATAATAGGCATTCCTGCTTCCGTCATATACATAAATTCTTTGGCATTATATCCGTGGGGAAAAACACCTGCGTCGGTCCCGAAACATATTTTCACACCAGCTTTGTAGGCTCTAGCAAAAGCATCTTGAATCAAAACACCAGTTTCTAAGGCTTTTTTTACTACAAATGGATGGTAGTAGCCGGGAATTTTTGCAGAATCTGAGGCCGTTTTACCAGCTATAATAGTGGGTATTAAATAGGCACCTTTTTCTTTAAATAAAGCAATACATTCATCGTCCAAAAATGAACCGTGTTCTATAGTAGTCACGCCCGCACGTAAGGCACGCTTCATACCCTCGGCCCCATGAGCGTGAGCAGCTACTCCAAAGCCATAATCTTTAGCAGTAGCTATCAAAGCATTTAATTCATCGTCTTGAAACTGCGGACCTTTTCCGTTTTTAGCGATGCTTAATACACCACCAGTTGCAGTTATTTTTATCCAATCTGCCCCGTCTTGGTATCTCTGACGAACAGCCTTTCTAGCTTCTTCAGCTGAATTTATGACACCATTTGAAGCATCTTCAGGCAAAGAAAGTTTTGTTCCTATACCGTTGCTAGGGTCTCCGTGACCACCTGTTGTGGCGATAGTTTTGCCAGAAGTAAAAATTCTCGGTCCTACAACCGAGCCCCTATTTATGGCATTTCTAAGTGAAATATTTACATTACTCCCACCCATGTCCCTCACAGTGGTAAAGCCCGCCATTAGAGTTATCCCAGCATACTTTTGAGACTCAAAAGCAACATCGGCTTCACTGTATTGTATTCTTTTCTGAAATTGATCTTTAGCGGTTTGACTTTCAATATGTACATGCATGTCTATCAAGCCTGGCATTACGTATTTTTTACTGAGGTCTATTACGATATCTGTTTTTTCGCGTTTCTGTATTCCATTTTTGACTTCAACTATCTTATTTCCTTCTATCACTATGGTCATGTCTTTCAAAACCTTTAGGTTTCGGGTGTCTATTAGGTTTCCACATTGGATGTAGGTTTTTTGGGCAAAAGCTGAAAATGAAATAAGAACTGAAAAGAGTATTGTTTTTTTCATATTTGGTTAGTTTGTTTAAGTTTCAAATTAGGTATAGAATAGTTCTTAAGTTTGGGATACCTCAGGCATTGGTTTATGTATTTTCTCTGCTTTTTCTAGCATTTTATGTACCCGTATGAGTTGCATCATTTTTATAAACCGTTACTCATGAATGTTCAGTCCGATACTTTTTCCCCAAGATAAAGCTCTTCTTTCATGATGTAATTTAGGTATTTTTTACAAATCAGCCAATCAAATGGTCTACAAATCAGTTTGAAAAATCAAACAAACACTTATAACCACACTCGCAAATTATAATATTAACTGATAGCCTCTCTTATCCTTACCAAATCCACCAAAAGTTGCTCCAAATTATCTAAATGCAGCATATTGGCACCATCAGATTTCGCATTTGCCGGATCAGGATGTGTTTCTATAAAAAGTCCATCAGTTCCAACAGCTATGGCCGCTTTAGCTATTGTGCTTATCATTTTCGGATTTCCACCTGTCACGCCGGAGGTTTGATTGGGTTTTTGTAGAGAATGCGTGCAATCCATCACCACTGGAGCTCCAAATTCTTTCATATCCACCAAGTTTCTGTAATCAACGACCAAGTCAGAGTACCCAAAGCTATTTCCCCTATCGGTTAACATTCCCTGCACCTCGGGATTAACTGATTTTATTTTTTCTATCGCAAAACCCATTGACGAACCTGAAAGAAACTGTCCTTTTTTAATATTTACTGCTTTTCCTGTTTTGGCGGCAGCTTCCAAAAGCTCTGTTTGACGACATAAAAACGCAGGTATTTGTAAAACATCAACATAAGCAGCAGCCAATTCTGCCTCTTTAGTTTCGTGGATGTCAGTAACAGTAGGTATTCCAAAAGTTTTGCCCACCTCTTCTAATATTTTCAACGCTTTTTCATCTCCTATACCTGTAAAGCTATCCGCTTTTGTTCTGTTGGCTTTCCTATAGCTTCCTTTAAAAATAAATGGAATCTCCAGCTTCGTACAAAGGTTATTTACATTTTCAGCAATTCTCAAAGCCAAATCACGGTCTTCTATGGCACAAGGTCCTGCCATTAAGAAAAAATTATTACTATTATATTGGGCTATTTTATTGAGTTTGAGCGACATTATTGATTTTGGTTTTAAAATTTCTGTAAATATCCGAACAATCTTTCATTCAAAAAAAATAGATTCATTTTGTTGGTTTCATTTAAAATCCATTTCTTTGCATTGTTTTTCACCAAAATACATTTTTAAAATGTCTGATATAGCATCTAAAGTAAAGAAAATTATTGTTGAGAAGCTTGGCGTTGACGAGACAGAAGTTACTGCTGAGGCCTCATTTACAAACGACTTGGGAGCGGATTCGCTTGACACAGTTGAGTTAATAATGGAATTTGAGAAGGAATTTAATGTTTCTATTCCTGATGATCAAGCTGAGAATATTCAAACAGTAGGTCAGGCAATAACTTATTTAGAAGAAAATTCTAAATAATTATTTTCTCATTCAATTAAGTTCAATATTCAATTGATAAATGTTAATTTGCATTGTCAATAGGGTATTGAACTTTTAATTTTCAAATAATATGACATTAAAAAGAGTTGTCGTTACTGGACTCGGAGCACTTACTCCCATCGGTAACACCGTCGAAGAATTTTGGAATGGCCTTTCAAACGGCGTAAGTGGTTGCGATTTTATCACCCGTTTCGATGCCACAAATTTCAAAACTAGGTTTGCATGCGAAGTGAAAAACTTTGAGGTTACAGACTTCATTCCCAGACAAGACGCTCGCAAAATGGACTTGTTCACGCAGTTTGGAGTTGTAATTGCCGATCAAGCCATTGCCGATTCTGGACTTACTGATGAAAACGTCAATAAAGAAAAAGTTGGAGTAATTTGGGGCTCAGGTATAGGTGGTCTCAAAACTTTTGAAGACGAAATGATAGGTTTTGCTCAAGGAAACGGCACCCCGAGGTTCAATCCTTTCTTTATTCCCAAAATGATTGCCGACAGTGTTTCGGGTCAAATTTCTATAAAACACGGATACCGAGGACCAAATTATGTAACCGTTTCGGCCTGTTCATCTGCCAATAACGCCATCATAGACGCTTTTAATTATATAAGATTAGGCCGTATTATAGCGTGTATTTCTGGAGGTTCTGAAGCCACTGTTGCACAAGCGGGTATCGGCGGTTTTAATGCCTTAAAAGCACTTTCAGAAAGGAACGACGACCCTAAAACTGCCTCGCGTCCTTATGACAGAGATAGAGACGGTTTCGTATTGGGCGAAGGAGGCGGTGCAATAGTATTAGAAGAATATGAGCATGCCAAAGCCAGAGGAGCAAAAATCTATTGTGAACTTATAGGTGGAGGTTTTTCTTCAGATGCTTACCATATTACTGCACCACATCCTGAAGGTTATGGAGCGTATCTTTCAATGAAAGATGCCTTGGACGACGCTCAAATAGCACCAGAAGACGTAGATTATATCAATACTCACGGTACATCTACACCGCTTGGCGATCCACAAGAAATTAAAGCCATCGAGCAACTGTTTGGGGATCATGCCTATAAAGTATCTATCAGTTCTACTAAATCAATGACAGGTCACCTTTTGGGTGGGGCAGGAGCCGTTGAATCAGTTGCTGGTATTTTGGCACTTGAGCATCAAATGGTTCCACCAACAATCAACTTGGACAATATAGACGAAGTTATTGACCCAAGAATAGACTTAACTCCAAATGTTGCAAAAGCCAAAAAACTTAATGTGGTTTTGAGTAATTGTTTCGGATTTGGTGGACATAACGCAACGCTTATCTTCCGAAAAATCTAGTAATTTCTCAGCCACTATGTCAAAACATTTCTAATGGAATTCGGAAAATCAATCCTAGGTTTTTTAACAAAAGACCCAAAACAGAAGGAGTTCATAAAATCTATTGAGCAAATTATAGGTGCTAGTCCCAAAAACAAGCTACTTTATCAGTTAGCATTTAGGCACACATCAGCTTCCAAACACAACGGAATCAATAGTTTTAAAGAATCAAATGAACGTTTAGAGTTTTTAGGGGATTCTGTTTTAGGAATGGTGGTAGCCGAATATCTATTTAAAAAATACCCTTTCAAAGACGAAGGTTTCCTAACAGAAATCCGTTCAAGGATCGTAAACCGAGAATCTCTTAATGTTTTGGCAAGACGCATAGGTTTAGACAAACTCATAGAATTCGACGGACAACGTAATTTCCACCGAACATCTATGTTTGGTGATGCAATGGAAGCCCTTATTGGGGCAATTTATTTAGATAAAGGCTTTGCTTTCACCAAAAAATTCATAATCTCTAAGCTACTTTCAAACCATTTTGACCTAGACGAAGTCATTTCTAACAATACCAACTATAAGTCTACAATTCTAAGTTGGGCACAAGCAGACGGTCGCAAAGTTGAGTTTTTGATAGTAGAGGAAAAGGGGAAAAACCACAGCAAAGAATTCATAGCTCAAGTTTTAGTAGACGCTCAAGTGATTAGTTCAGGTAGCGGCTGGAACAAAAAGAAAGCAGAGCAAGATGCTTCACGTAGAGCCTGCGAAATTCTGAGTATCTGATTTAGTTCGATTTTTCAAATCGCTCAATCTTTTATTTTTCGTCGACATCAACTTGCCAACTTTTTAGAAATCCTACTTCAAAAAAACTCTTACTTCTTTTCCTTAGGAGAAATTTAAACAGACCTTTATTTTTACCTTTATTTCTGATTTGAGCTCCTTAAATTCAAG
>JAIPAJ010000175.1 GCA_021740125.1 Leadbetterella sp.
ATCCACCAGCATCCATCTTCTGTCATGTTTGAGACCTCTCATTTCCACTTCAGACTTTTGCAAAGAAATGCCACCGAGCGATTTTATTGGATATATGAACAATTTAGAAATTTCCATTTAGAATGTAGCATTTGAAAAATAATTCCTAATATATAAAAAAAATAATGTATGAAATATCTTTTTATCTATGAAACCTGATCCCTTTGCAAGATTGGGCGACATAAACAAGTACGTTTATCAAACAATCCAAATTGGCTTTAAGAAAAAAAAGTAATATATATATGAACTTTAAACTTTTGGAATACAATACTTATCATTTTTTTAAAAAAAATTATTTACAAAACATTTAAAATAAAATCCTTGGAAGTGTAAACAGGTATTTCTGAAAAGAAAAAATCGTCAATATTTTCTGTAATTATTATATCACAATGGGCATTCAGTGCGGCATAGTATTGAAGACCATGCTCGTAATCATTTATTTTTTTATTGTTGTTCACAGCGGATAACTCATCCGGACCAATTGAAGTAATTTGAATTTGGTTTGACAAGATTTTTATTTTTTCGATCGCTTTTCTATTACCGCATTTTTTCTCTGAAAAATAATAGGCGATGGACAAACAAATTGGAGATGTGAATAATTTAAAGTTCGACCGAAAAGTAGGTAAACTCATTACCCGAGCAGAATAACTAAAAGTCGGCATTTCGTGATTCAAAACGGAAACCAGTATATTAGCGTCTAAAAATATATTCATTTCCTAGACTCGTAATACGCCTTCTTCAAAGACTTTGAGCTTTTAGCAGTAGTTTTGTAAGTAACTTGTTCTTCGGCTATCATACGGATGAAATCAGCAATAGGAATATCCTCTAATGAAGCATAAGACTTAGGCGTAGAAGTTATTTTTTCATATAAAAACTCTGTTAACCGACTCAAACTCATTCCTTGAGAAGCAGCAAAAACTTTGGCTTTTTCTATAATATTTTGATCAAAACTTAATGTGATTTTAGTATCCATTTTTGCATTTAGATTTTATACGTACAAAAAAATATTTCAATACGTAGAATATCAAGTATTTTGCCATTTTTAAATTTAATCAATTAACCAACCTACTATTAGTCCATTCGTAAATTATTTTGCTTCATTCCTCACGAATAGATTGGAAAGTGTAAAATAGTTTTTGAATATTTGAAGAAAAAAACATAAAATGACACCTGTCAAAACAAATACATTTTTAAAAAAAGTAAAAGACATAACCATAAGCGGCTCATTGACAGTGCTGATTTTAAGTTCTGGTCTTTACAGTTGCTCATCATCTGATAGTACCGAGGGTGACTATGAGCAAACTGAGGTATATACCCAAGGCGTAAGAACCTATATCAAAGAAACTTCCAAAGGAGAATTTAAAATAACTGAAGAAATAGCAGTGCCGGCGGATAGCTCTAAGGCCATCGTGACCTATTTGGATGGTAGAGTAGAAACACTTACGAAAGAGCAATCAAAAAAGTTAATTGACGAAGAAATTACCCGAAATGAAAATACCATTGGGCATAACAATGGCCTTTCAAACGTACTTTTATATGGAGGAATGGGTTATTTTTTAGGTAGGACGATGAGTCCAAACTATGGTTTTTACCGACCTGATTTCAGAAGAGACAACAACGGTTCGAGTTTTGTGCCAAACGGCGGCGTAAAAAATTCGGCAGATATGGGCAGATATTATTCAAATCCTGAGACTTTTGCAAAATCATCTGAAGTGAATAGAAACATCACCCGATCAAGAACAACCGTAACTCGCCCGAGTAGTAGTAGAAGTGGTTTTTTTGGTAGCAGAAGCAGGTCAGGATCAGGTTTTGGAGGATGATTAGGTTAAAAACTTTAGCAAATTCTCCGCTCCAAACTTTAAAAGACGAAGGCTGGAAATGGATGTTGGGTGAAGATACCCTACCTTATGTAACCAATGACATAGTATTAGTGCCAGAAAAGACCGCTGAGGCTTACTACAATGCTGGCAATGAACTTTACGATATGTTCATTAAAGCTGCGGAATATGTTATAAAAAATGATTTATATGAGGAATTAGGCATCCCACCCAATCTAGTTCCCCTCATAAAATACTCTTGGGAAAACGATAAAGGTTGGCATTTATATGGACGGTTTGATTTGGCAGGTGGGATTGATCACAAGCCCATAAAACTTATAGAATTTAATGCCGACACAGCCACTTGTATTCCCGAAACAGCCATTGTTCAGTGGGCTTCCTTAAAAGCCAATGGTTTTGATGATTCCTTGCAATTCAATACTTTATACGAAAGTTTAGTGGGTGCTTTTGAATCATTAAGAGATGAAAATCCAGAATTTCACCCATCCTTATTGATTAGCACAATGGCCGGATTTCCGGAAGATGACACCAATATGGAAATTCTGGCCGAAGCTGCCAAAGAAGCTGGCTTTGAAGTAGCCTTTGAAAATATTGAAAAAGTCGATTTTTCGCCAAAAGAGGGCATTTTTAAGCATAGTTTAGCAGATGGAAGTTTTACTAAATTCGATTATTGGTTTAAACTGATACCATGGGAATTTATAGCTTGGGACGAGCCTGAACTTTGCAAAATAATCACGGACATCTGTATGGATAAAAAAGCCATTGTGCTTAACCCTGCCTATACCATGCTATTTCAATCAAAAGGGATATTGAAAATTTTATGGGATTTATTTCCGAATCATCCCTTACTGCTAGAAACCAAATCTAGCCCAATTTCTGCTAAAAATTGTATCGAAAAAGTGATGTTTGGTAGAGAAGGAGCAAACGTAAGAATTATTAACGGCAGAAACGAAACTGTTACTTTTTCGAGCGGTGAGTATGCGGAACAAAACAAAATCTACCAAGAATTTATTGATTTCCCGATGGATGACCGGGGAAATTACTACCAAGCTGGCGTGTTTTATGTAGGCGAATCATGTGGTTTAGGCTTCAGAAAAGGAGGAAAAATATTGGATAACACCGCACAGTTTTGTGGGCATTTGATTGAGTGAGTTTGATTTAAACTTTTGGGCGAAAAATAATTATCTATTTATTCATTAGTTGGCATTAAAGTTATGAGGCAAAGATTATTTCTATTTACACTATTTCTATCTTTGATTAATGGCATTTTTGCCCAATCCAACACCTTCAAAATCTCAGGAAAAGTTGTAGACGAAGACAATATACCGCTAGAATTTGTAACAGTTTACATCAATTCTAGTTCTATTTTTACTCAAACGGACTCCTTAGGAAGTTTTACACTCAATATTCCGAGCAATAAAATTGATTTTGAATTAGTGGTTTCTATGGTAGGATTTACCATACAAAAACAAAAATTTACGAGATATACAGTTCCAAAATTCTTGATCGTAAAACTTGCAAATAATTCATTAGATGAGGTAATTATTAAAGCCAAACAAGACAGATATTGGAGTCGAAAATGGCAGGTTTTCAGAAATGGACTTTTAGGTGAAAATCAATTTGCTCGACAGTGTTCTTTTGAAAATAAAGAAAATATCCACCTTAGTTTAGATTATCGCAAAAAAACAGTTTTCGCCAATTCTTCCAAAACCTTCGTGGTTATAAATAAAGCCTTGGGTTATAAAATCCACATCGATCTTCATTCATTTAGTTCCGACGGTGTAAAAACAAACTATGCAGCATCTAAATTCTATGAAGATAATTTGGCAATGGAGGAAAATAAGAGAAACTCTCAGTTGAATAACAGAAAAAAGGCTTTTGAAGCCACACCGAATTTATTTCTGCACAATTTATCCAAAAGAAACTTGGTCGATGCCAAGTTAGAAGTCTTTAAGATAATAAGTATGGTGGATGTTTTTTTAGGTAGAACTACTGTAAAACAACAAGTAGAAGAAGGTAAACTTGTAAAGGTTGCAGATTCAACCATTTACAGATTTGATTCATTATCAAAAAGACATATTTTGTATTCTGAGTTGCCCTTGCTGGTCTTTAACAAAAACGTACTTAATTATTTCCGAAATCCTTTCATTGACTATAACTATATGTTTTCTAAAATTGATCTTCCAAATCAATATGCAGTATTTACTGACAATGGATTTATTTCCGGACCCAACGGTATTACTTTTTATTATCAATGGGGCAACGAGGGACTGGCTTCTGCCCTACCTGAAAATTATATTGTACCTTCTGAATCACCGATTGACACTGTCGAACCTCTAATACAATTGGTTTTTGAAACTAACCCTACCAACGATACCTTAAACTTTAACAGCTCTGGTATCAAAAGCAACCAAACTATAGGCTATGAAAAATCTGTAATCCAAACAAGTGAATCTGACAAAAACGATTTTGTAAAGCCCGATTTCGCATTCAAACCAAGTGAACTTGAAAAAGGAATGGACATTTTTACATTATTGAAAAGAATTCCAGGCTTAAGGGTAACCCAAAATATGGAAACTGGAGATTACAGCATTTCATTATCAGGTTCAAATACAAACCTTGGGCAAAATGCAAATCAAGACAACACTCCAGCTTTACTTTTCAATAACCGAATCTTTTCAGGCAGAAGGGAAGTAATGTCCGTGTTAGAGTTTATAGAAACCAACAGAATTACCGAAATTGGGTTGGTAAAATATGGCAACGGTGCCATGATGGGAGCCCGTGGTGGGGCTGGCACGATCATTATAAAAACTGAATAAAACGTAATAAATCAACTTTCCTTTTCCAAAAACTCCTTTATTCTTCGAGCTTTGTCTTTACCCAATAGCGTTATCAATTCATCGTCTGGTGCATTTTTAATGTTTGGAATCGATTTGAAATGATTCAAAATCTTAGTAGCTGTATTTTTGCCAATGCCTGGTGCAGACTCTAAACTACTGATAAGGAAGTTTTTGCTCCGACGATTTCTGTGATGCGTAATTCCAAAACGGTGAGCCTCGTCTCTACATCTTTGGATGAGTTTTAAAGATTCTGATTTCTTATCAATATAAATGGGGAGTGTATCTTCAGGAAAATAAATTTCTTCAAGCCGTTTAGCGATGCCTATAATTGGAATCTGCCCATAAATGCCCAATGACTTTAAAGCATCACAAGCCGCAGAGAGTTGGCCTTTGCCACCATCAATGATGATTAAATCGGGCAAATCGGCTTTTTCTTCCAACAATCTTGCATATCTTCTACCTACTACCTCGTTCATGGTAGCAAAGTCGTCAGGACCAACGACTGTTTTAGGAATGTAATGCCTGTAATCTCTGGTCGAAGGTTGCCCATTCATGAAACATACCATGGCAGAGACTGGATTTGTACCTTGAATGTTAGAGTTATCAAAGCACTCAATATGCCTTGGCAAAGTTTTGAGCTGCAAATCTTGCTTTAACTTTATTAAGACCCTGTCTCTTTTATTGGTAGTTCCACTAGCTGCCGCAGCATCTCTTTCAGCCTTATCATGTCTAAAATACATGATATTCCTGAGCGACATCTCAATTAATTTCTTCTTATCTCCTATTTGTGGAATGATGATATTCGCTTTAAAATCAATATCAGGGTTGATATTGCTAATGATTTCTTTAGCTTCGCTTTCGTATTTATGTCTTAAATCGAAAATCACAATTCCCAAAATCTCTTCATCGGTTTCATCCAAACGTTTTTTGACTTCCAGCGTTTGGGTGCGGATAATGGTGCCATTAACTACCTTCAGATAATTCACATAACCCGCCGACTCATCAGATTGTATCGTAAAAACGTCTGCATCTTGAATAGTTGGTGTAACAACAGTGGCTTTTGATTGATAATTTTCTAAAAACTCAAGTTTCAACTTATATTGATGGGCGTCTTCATAAGCCATTTTCGCTGCAGATTCGCTCATTTTCTCTTGAAAATACTTCTTGGCAGGAGAAAGATTACCTTTTAATATTTGATGAATCTGATCAATTTCTTTTAAATAATCAGCTTCAGACTGTAGGTTTTCACAAGGTCCTTTACAATTGCCAATGTGATATTCAAGACAAATTTTAAATTTCTTTGCCCAAACATTTTCTTCACTGAGGTTGTATTTGCAGGTACGGATTGTAAACAAACTCGTGAACATATCCAACAAGGCATACATTGCTTTGGCGTTGACATAAGGCCCATATAATTTTCCTCGGCCTTTATCTTCTATTCTCCTAGTGGTAATAACTCTAGGAAAACGTTCATTCGTTACACAGACATAAGGATACGTTTTATCGTCTCTTAATAGAATATTATATTTTGGTTGGTGTTCTTTTATAAGGGTATTTTCGAGCAAAAGAGCGTCCCATTCAGTAGGAACTACTGTATATTCCAGCCTATGGATATTCAAAATCAGCCTTCTAGTTTTTCTATCTACCCTTTCAAAATTATAGAAATAACTACTGACACGATTTTTCAGACTTTTGGCCTTGCCTACATATATTATAGTCCCTTCCTCGTCGAAATATTTATAAATACCCGGCTCACCAGGCAATCTAGAGATAATATCTTTGTAGTCAAATTTAATATCGGCCATTATAGCTTTTGAAAGAATAGAATTGTTTGAGCGAAAAAAACTCGTAATTGATATAAAAACAAGCACAACCCGATTTAAGTTTTTCAGACATTTAAACCTCTGAAAAACAAAATTAGATTTTATTAATTGAAGGGATGTTTAATAGCTATTTTTTAGAAAAAGAAACTAAAATCAAAACCATAGCCGTAAATCCGAGGCCCAATGATTCACGTCCAAGCTCAATATTGATAGTTTTCATGCCCAACGTGTTGAGCATAACGCCCTCCCACTCAGGTGGAAACTGATTAACCGCCCAAAACAAGTAAGGAATGCCCACCAAAAGCAAAGTATTTCCATAGAGTTTTCCTTTTGATTTTTGAAACAAAAGATAAATAGGGAACAAATATGTGGGTATCCAAAGCCAAGGATCTGGGTCATTATACTGCACAGCTGTGAAATAAACGAACACCAGCATCAAAAAATAATATATGTATTTCATAAAGGTTTTGTTAAAAGGTCGAAGTAATTACATTTAATCCAACAATGCAAAAAAAAGAAACTGATTGTAATCAGGATTAAAAAAATAACTAAATAATTAGCTGAGCGTTTGTCAAACCGAAGAAACTTCGTACTTTTGTGTCGGCAAATTACCAGCTCCTGCTGAATCCCCCAGGACCGGAAGGTAGCAAGGGTAGGCGGTTGTAGCGGTGAATTTGCCATTTTTTTTGACTCTTCCTTAGTTTTTCAATCAAATATTATATCATGAAATTTTTTATTGACACCGCAAGCCTTTCAGAAATTAAAGAGGCTCAGGATTTAGGTATTTTAGATGGCGTTACTACCAACCCTTCGCTTATGGCGAAAGAAGGAATTGGCGGTGAAGAAAATGTGAGAAAACACTATAAAGCAATCTGCGAAATCGTAGACGGCGATGTTAGTGCTGAAGTTATCTCTACTGACTACGAAGGCATGATTCGCGAAGGTGAAGAATTGGTAAAGATTGACGATCAGATTGTGGTCAAAATACCCATGATAAAAGACGGTATAAAAGCCATCAAATATTTTTCAGAAAGAGGCATAAGAACAAATTGCACATTGGTATTTTCGGCAGGTCAAGCTCTTTTGGCTGCCAAAGCAGGTGCTACATATGTTTCTCCTTTTGTGGGCAGATTGGATGATATAAGCACAGATGGTCTTGGTTTAATTGAAGAAATTAGAACTATTTACGACAACTATGGATATGAAACGCAAATATTGGCTGCCTCTGTAAGACACCCTATGCATATTTTAGGTTGTGCAAAAATCGGAGCCGACGTTATGACTGGACCACTTTCGGCCATTCTAGCCCTCTTGAATCACCCATTGACAGATAGTGGCCTTGCAAAATTCCTTTCGGATCACGCCAAGGTTAACAAATAATATTTAATTTAGGCGGAAAATTTTTTCCGCCTTTTTTTATCTACCATGAACGAAGCTGTAATTTCACTTTCTAATGCATACATTTATCAGAAAGAGAATCTTATTCTTTCTGACGTAAATTTCACTATAAACAAAGGTGAGTTTGTTTACTTAATTGGTAAAACAGGTAGCGGAAAAAGTTCACTAT
>JAIPAJ010000176.1 GCA_021740125.1 Leadbetterella sp.
AATCCGCCACATTACCTGCAGCTAATGGTACTGGCAATCACACCGTTAGACCACATAGTATAGTACGCGAAAAATTATACGATGAGAAAAAAGGAAAAGCTTCGGGCGTAAGAGTTATCGACCAAAACACGAAAGAAGTTTTGGAATATAATGCTAAAATCATCTTCGTAAATGCCTCCGCAATGGCCTCCACTTATATTTTACTAAATTCAAAATCATCGAGATTTCCGAACGGAATGGGCAATGACAGTGGTGTTTTGGGGCATTATTTGATGGATCACCACTTCTCTGCTGGAGCTTATGCCACTGTGGAAGGTTTTGACGACCAATATTATTTTGGCCGAAGACCTAACGGATTCTATGTGCCTCGCTATAGGAATATTGGCAATGACAAAAGAGATTATTTGAGAGGATTTGGTTATGAAGGTGGTAGCAGTCGCGGTTGGAATATGCCGAAAGAGGATTTTGGAGTGGAATTCAAAAATAGTGCATCAAAACCAGGGCCTTGGAATATAAGTTTGAGTGCTTTTGCCGAAACACTTCCATATTTTGAAAACAAAATGTGGATTGATGAAACAAAAAAAGATCAATGGGGCATGCCTTTGGCCAATTTTTCTGCAGAAATTGGTGACAACGAAAAACGCATGCGAAAAGACATGGTAAATGATGCAGCAGAAATGCTAGAAGCCGCTGGATACAAAGACATTGGTACCTATGATGATTTCGAAGGCTTTGGCCGTTGTATACACGAAATGGGGACAGCTCGAATGGGTCACACACCAAAAGAATCAGTTCTCAATAAAAACAATCAAGTTTGGGGAGCAGAAAACGTTTTTGTAACAGACGGTGCTTGTATGGTTTCAAATAGCTGTGCCAATCCATCGTTAACCTACATGGCTCTCACAGCTCGGGCAGCTGATTTTGCGGTGAAAGAATTGAAGAAAGGAAATTTATAAGTTGAGTAGTTTTCCTAAATTTCAAACAAAAAAAAAGAGCGATTTACACAAATCGCTCTTTTTTTTAATAATCTCCACTGGCACCGCCGCCTCCGCCACTTCCTCCGCCGAAGCCACCAAAACCTCCACCACCGCCTGACCAGCCGCCACCTCCACCACTACCCCAGCTTCCAGTTTGACTACCCCAGCCCGTAAATGTGGTATATGGAGCTGCACTATCGCTGAGCAATCCTCCGCCACCTTTGTTATTTTTTCCTATTTTGTGAAATATCCAAATGATAAAAATAATGACAAGCAAAATTATTATGAAGCCCAAAAAGGAATCGCCTTCTTCCTCAGGCTCAGCTTTGTATTCGCCAGCAGCATATTTGAATATTTCAGTAGTACCTTCATCTAAGCCTTCGTAGTATTTTAATTCCTTAAATTTGGGCCCGATAACGTTGGTTATGATTCTTTTGGCGTACATATCAGGCAAAACGCCCTCCATTCCATACCCAGTCTGAATGGCTATTTTTCTGTCGCCTGGAGACCAAAGCAATACTATGCCATTATTTTTGTCTTTTTGACCAACACCCCAATCTCTTAAGATTTTCAAGGCCACATCCCCAGATTCATAAGGCTGAACTGTCTTCACAATTACGATAGTGAGCTGTGAAGATGTAGAATCATTATATGCTACCAGTTTCTGCTCCAAGGCCTGAATTTGAGCCCCACTCAATAATCCGCCAACAAAGTCATTGACTAGTCTAGGTGGGTTTGGCTTCTCTGGAATGTCTTGACCGAAGCCAATTTGAAAGTAGAAAAGTAAAAATATTACTGCGAGATATCGTATGATTGTTTTTTTATTATCCACGGCTTATTTCATCTGAAATTTCATTTTTATCATCTGTATTGTATGGAAAATAGTGCTTCAGCTGTTCCCCAGCCTCCTTTATGCCCAAACACAAGCCAGTTTCGAAATCACCTTTTTTAAAATTCTCTTTAAGAATTTCTTTGGTAGAATCCCAAAAAGTCTGACCGACTTTTTCATTGATTCCCTTGTCGCCAAAAACCGCAAACTTGTGGTCTTCATACGCCAAATAAAACAATACTCCGTTTCGTTGAGCTGTTTTTTGTAAAGACAAATATTTGAAAACCTCTTTGGCTCTTGCCATAGCATCGCCACCAAGGCAATTTTCTTCAATGTGAACTTTTATTTCACCAGAAGTATTGGTTTCTGCCAATTTAATGGCTTCTGTAATGTTTTTTTGCTGGATTTCAGAAAGTATAAACATAAAAAAAGCCCGCCTCACGACGGGCTATTTAATTATTTCTTAAAATCGAAATTTACGTCAGGAGCATCTTGTGCTTTTGAAGAAGCTTCAAAGAATCCTTTGGGAGCAAAACCAAAAATACCAGCCAAGATGTTCATTGGGAATGATCTAACAGATAAGTTGTACTCACCCACACCTCCATTAAAGTCCCTACGAGCTACGGCTATACGGTTTTCTGTTCCAGCAAGTTCTGCTTGCAAGTCGAGGAAATTTTGGTTGGCCTTTAGGTTCGGATACTGCTCTACAGACACCATCAACCTACTCAATGATCCACTTAATTGGTCTTGGGCAGCTTGGAATTTTGCCATATTTTCTGGCGTAAGGTCTTTGGCCTCAAACTTAACTTGTGTGGCAGAAGCTCTTGCTTGAATCACTTCTGTAAGCGTACTTTTTTCGAAATCAGCGGCACCTTGAACAGTTTTCACCAATGTACTGATCAAATCTGCTCTTCTTTGATATTGTGTTTGTACATCAGCCCAAAGCTTTTGAACATTGTTGTCTTTACCAACTAATCCATTGTATGAGCTACATCCGTACATTCCAAACAACAAAAGAATTGCCACAATTGCGAGAGTTCCTTTTTTCATTTTCAGTTTATTTTGTATTAAAATTTATCAAATTTAAATAAAGAATCCAATATCAAAAAAAATATTATTTATGAATTCTTAAAATGCTGTGTTAAACGGTCGCTTTTACCATTTTTTATTTTTCGGTATTATTTGATTGGTATATTTTATGGAATCATTCAAAACCATTTTTAGATCATTAATCTCCAAAACTACCTCATTATCAACACTTTGAAGCTCAGGGATCCAATATTTTATAAATTCAGCATTGGCATCATACTTTTTTGCCTGGCTCACTGGGCTGAAATACCTATCTTCTCTTGGGTCTGTTCCTATTCCTGCCAAATAATTCCAATTCCCCCAATTACTACAAACCTCATAATCAACTAGTTGGCTCTCAAAATACATGGCTCCCCACCACCATTCTAAGCCAAGGTCTTTTGTGAAAAAGCTGGCCACATTTTGTCTACCACGGTTGGATAGATAACCTGTGAGTTTTAGCTCTCTCATGTTGGCATCTATAAATGGCACACCTGTTTCGCCATCCATCCACTTTTTAAAATGCTCTCGATTCCTCTTCCATCTTTTTGCAAAATCATGTTTGATACCTGCTCTTTTGAAAAGCCTAATTCCAAATTTGAGGGCAATAAAATAATAGTAATCTCTCCAAAGTAGTTCGAAAATCAACCAATAAGTAGAATCATTGGCTCCCCTGATGGCTTCAGCTTTTTTTATTTCCTCATAAATCAATCGTGGAGAAAGACAGCCTAGGCTTAAATAAACTGAAAACTTGGAGGAATAATCCTTGCCTAAAAGACCGTTTCTTGTTTGTTTGTAAGTATGTATAAGTTCTTTATCCCAAATATATTCTTTAAGACGCTTCAATGCTGCCGACTCTCCGCCATCCAAACCCATAATATCTTTGGGATGTTTTTCAAAATTCTCATATCCCAAATCCAAAAGTGTTGGAACCAAGCTTTCCTCCAAATCATCTAGAGAATCAAGTTTTGTTATTGTTTCAAAGATTGGTCTTACTTTCCAAAAGTTTTCTACCTTTTTTCTGAAATCGGTAAAAACATCTGGAACAAAATGAATTTGAAAAGGAAGGTCTCTGACATGAATGAGGGTATTGCCCCAATACATCTCAATATCAATGTTTTTTGTCTTGAGTTTTTGGGAAAACGCAGCTTCTACACTGGTTTCTTCTTGGGTAACCTCTTTGGATGTAACTACAAACTCCACGTTATACTTAACAGCGATTTCAAAAAGCTCATTTTCGGGAATCCCTACCTTCACAATAAGATCTGAGCCCAAGGCTTGAAGTTGGCTTTTTAAATCTGCTAGAGACTCCAGTAAGAATTTCAAACGAAACTTGCCCGTTCGCTTAAAACCTAAAAATGTATTTTTGAGTAATCGTGTGTCGATAACATAGACAGGAACTACTGCACCCATTTGAGCAGCTTTAAAAAAAGCCTCATTGTCGTGTAGCCTCAAATCATTTCTGAACCAAAATAGAACGTTGCTCATCTACCTATTTAAAAAGAAGCAAATTTCTTCAATAGGTTTGGTAAAAGAAACAAAATAGAGATTTATTTAAAAAGAACCGTTAAGCGACCAATCATAAGTGGCGTAAGAAATCTTGGCTTTTGAATCCAGCTTCGTTTTTGAATACTTGTTTAAGATGTCCATAATAGAGGTAGGTTTAAAATCCATACCGTACCAATCAAATATTTTTGAAATACTTGCACCTGATTTTGAGATTTTATTTTTTGAGGTGTCGTTTATGAATTTTTCAGCTTGATTATTCAATTGCTCATTTAACCTCTCAGCCGTAAAAGCCTCGTTTCTTAGTGGCGGACATGATTTAGCAGCACAAACTAAAGCGAAATGAATACGAGGCTCTTTAAACTGCTTTCTTATGATACCATGCTCTATATTATTCAAATCCATTTTTTTACCACCAATGTTTATAAACTTTACATCCCAAGGCGTATTCACAAATGGTATTTTAATTTTGTCTCCAATATCTTTTATGCTTTTGAGGTCATTCTCGGAGTTGTCAAGAATCAATTGAATCGTAAAAGCATTGTAGGCATTTATCCAATAAGCCAACTTTTCATTTTCTGACCATGAACTACCAGGAGCATTCGCAGATATCAAATCTAAATACTTCTTTAATTCCTTTTGATCTTTCTTGAAACCACCATAATTAACCACACCTTTGTCGGATACATATTTCTTTAGCAAACTATTGAATAATTCGTGTGATATGGGAGAGGCACTAGAGGTAGGTGCTTCTACACCAAAGCAGCTTTGAACAAATAGAAGAGCAAAGAATAAATTTAGAACGATTTTCATTTTCAAGAGTTATTAATTTGATAGAATTACGAAAAAAAAAGAGATTTAGTTTAAAAACCAATTAATATGTTTGTAACACTTACAGTGGCTCAGTATAAAGGCAGTAAAACGATTTTTGGTTTTTTGTCGATGGCCGTTTTTAGAATTATATTATTCCTAAATAAGTACGGCATGTCATTTTATAAATTGATGGGAACTGGAAAAAATGGCACCTTCGATATAAAGCCAGATTTGAATCAGTGGGCATATTTATGGGTTTGGAACTCCGAAGGTGATTATCGAAAATTTTTAGAAGTTTCTTATATATCAAAATATCTCAAAAAGTTCACAGATGAATTTTTCACCATCTACCTATCTCCAAAACAATCTCATGGGTTTTGGGATAGGAAACAACCTTTTGCAAGTAATACTCATACCTCTTTTGGAACTGATGAACCTATCGTTGTACTTACAAGAGCCACCATAAAATTTAAAAAAGCAAAAGATTTTTGGAAAAACGTTCCTGAAATAGCTCAAAATTTCTCAAATAATGAAGGATTCATTTACTCTATTGGAATCGGAGAAGTTCCTTTTTTAAAACAAGCCACTATTTCCATTTGGAGAAACGAAGCCAGTATGAAAGCATTCGCGTATCATAAAAAACAACATGCAGAAGTCATAAAAAAAACCAGGCAAAACAAATGGTATTCTGAGGAATTGTTTGCCAGGTTTAGCTTATTGGGATATTCTGGTAAACTTCCAGATTCGTTTTCAAAATTACCTTAACAGAGTTTCAAAAATTTCGAAATATTGTATTATTCCAATATTATTTAAGCAAATCTACACTTAACAATTTGATAATTTACCAATACCAATATTTTCATGTAATATTCTAAGTTTAAACTTCTTAGGAAATAGGTCTTTTTTTTTCAATTGAAAAAACTGTTACTTTTGCTGCGATAAAATTATTTGTACTTTTGAATCAAGAACTTTTTAACAAATTAACCTCAAATTATATTTTATGAATCAAAAAACTACTTTTTTGAAATTAGTTATTTCTGCATTCGCTTTGATGTTTTTCACACTTCAATCTTATGCACAAGTAACTACTGCTGCCATTTCTGGTGTTGTAATCGACAACTCTGGCGAAGGTCTTCCTGGTGCAACAGTTGTAGCATTACACGTTCCTTCGGGTTCTAAGTATGCAGCTGTTACCAACAATTCTGGTCGTTACACTTTGCCAGCTGTTAGAGTTGGAGGTCCTTTTACAGTTACTGTTTCTTTTGTTGGCTATAAAGAAGAATCTAAAAGTGGTGTTATTACTAACTTAGGTACATCTTCAAACGTAGACTTCAAAATGGTAGAAGAAGGTAAAATGCTAGAGGAAATCAGCGTAGTTTCATCTAGATCTGACATATTCTCCTCAGGAAGAACTGGTGCTGCCACAACTTTAGGTCGTGAAGCTGTAAATAACTTGCCTACATTGAGCCGTACCATGAACAGCATAACGAAATACAATGCTTACAGCAACGGTAGCTCATTTGCTGGACAAGACAGCCGTTTTAACAACATTACTATTGATGGATCTGTTTTTAACAATGGATTTGGTTTAGGTAATGATGCTGCTGCTGGAGGTCGTACAGGTACTTCTGCTATCTCTTTAGATGCTATTGAGCAAATCCAAATCAACATTGCTCCTTTTGACATTCGTCAATCAGGATTTGCTGGTGCTGGTATCAACGCAGTCACAAGATCAGGCACAAACGATTTTTCAGGATCGGTTTATACTTTTATGCAAAGCGACGGATTAGTTGGAAAGAAAGCAAATGGAATTGCCATTCCAGCTGCTGACTTCAAAGAAAACTCTTTCGGTTTTAGAATTGGTGGTCCTATCTTGAAAAATAAATTATTTTTCTTTGCTAATGGTGAATTCTTGAATCGTGCTAAGCCTGCATTAGATTGGATAGCAAGCCGTCCAGGTGCTACAGGTAGTGTATCTCGTACAACCGCTGCTGATATTGAAGACTTAGGTAAATTTATGCAAGAGAAATTTGATTACAACATTGGTGCTGTTGACCAATTTAATAACGAAGTTAAATCAAATAAATTCTTGGCTCGTTTGGATTTCAACTTGAACGAAAAAAACAAATTTACAGTACGTTACTCACACCATGATTCAAAATCAGATGCCTTGATATCCAACTCCAACAGTGGTAATACTGCAGGATTTGGTAACCGTAGCAATTTGGCTTTGGCTCTTTCACCACAAAACACGGGTTACATCATCCAAGATAATACACGTTCTATAGTTGGTGAATGGAACTCTACATTTAGTGGAAAATTGGCTAACAATTTGATTGGTACATTTAACAAGCAAATTGAAGACAGAGAATATCGTACGCAATTGTTCCCTACTGTAGAAATCAGAAAAGACAATACCACTTATACTACTATTGGTTTTGACCCTTTTACACCTGACAACAAGTTGGACTATTCAACATTCAACTTAACGGATAACCTTACTTATTTCGCTGGAAAACATACTTTGACTTTTGGTGGTGCATTTGAGTACTTCAAATCAAATAACTTGTTTTTCTACGCAAGTAATGGAGTTTGGGCATTTAACTCAATAGAAGATTTCAAAACAGCTGCTAATGCGTACTTGGACAACAAAAACCTTACGGTTTCACCGGTTCCTGTTGCGAAGTTTGACTACAGATATTCATTGGTAGAAGGCGGCGAAGCACCTTGGCAGAGATTGAAAGTTTATACAACAAGTTTCTATGCTCAAGATGATTTCCAAGTAACTGAGAAATTCAAATTGGCATACGGTCTTCGTGGAGATTATATAAGCGTAGCTCCAACAGCAGGAAATTACTACAACTCTGTAGTTGACGGTCTTACTTTTAAACTT
>JAIPAJ010000011.1 GCA_021740125.1 Leadbetterella sp.
ATACCCAAATCGCTGATCGTAAGCTTGATAGTCTTATCTACAGACTCAACTTTAACCGTAACGGGCTGATTGTTAGAGTACTTTATGCCATTGCTAATGATATTCGAAATGGCTAAAAGCAAGAGTTGTGGATTCGCTGTTATCAATAAACTTTCTGGATTCTCAGGCAGAGATGAGAAATTGAGTGCCAAATGGTTATTTGGATGAATTTTATCGATTGTTGATTTACATTCCAACAAAAGTTCGTCAATTCTTACAGTTTCGAAGTGGAGCTCTTTTCCTTTGAAACCCGTTTGAGCTAAAAACAACAAAGCTTGGGTTTTTGTATTTAGCTTTTCAGCTTCTGTCAGAATTACCTTTAGCGATTCTTCATAGTGTTTTGTGTCTCGCTTTCTACTCAAAGACAAGTCTGCCTCGGCTATAATTGTAGTGAGAGGAGTTCGTAATTCGTGAGAGGCATTTGACACAAAATTATTCTGAGCCTCAAATGATGTCTCGAGTCTATCCAACATTTGATTGAAGGTAAGAATTAAACTACCTAATTCATGATTTTGATTATTGCCTTCAAGTCTCAAATACAAATTATCAGTTCCGATTTTATTGATATCACCCATGATTTCTTTAAGCGGCTTGGTGATTTTGAGCGAGAACCAATACGAAACAAAAAAAATTAAAAGCAGCGAAATAATAAATGCCCCAAAAAGGAGCTGCCTTAAAAAAACTACATGGTGTGTATTGTAATAATTTTCAGCAGATACAATCACCAAATAATTTTTGTCTTCAACTGTATAACTTATTCCAGTAAAAAATACGCCGTTTTTGTTAAAATAAGACTCTTTCAGCTTGATTGCATCATTTAAAAAAGTACTACTTACATTGAGATTTTTAGATAATGCTGAAAAATCCTTTAGGGTATCCAATGCAAAAATATAATCCTTTTCATTAGCCAGTTTTTCGAGATACTCAGCCTTAAAAGACTTCAAATAACTACCTTCTCTATGATATTCGAGTTGAATTTTAGCAGTTGTAACGGCCCGAATATGTAGTCTTTCGTGAAAATCCTGATAGGAGTATTGTGTAAAAGTATAATAAATGAAACCTCCAAATACCAAGATAAAACTTAGCAATATGCTTGACAGTAAAAGTATTATCTTGTTTTGGGTTTTCATAAGTCATTAGTTTTCAAATCAAATACTCAATCTCGCATCACATAGCCCATTCCAACAACGGTTTGAATGATTTTTGGGCAATTTTGCTTATCCAGTTTTTTGCGTAGATAATTTACATAAACGTCCACAACGTTTGTGCCCAAATCAAAATTGATTCCCCAAACTTCCTCTAAAATCTCTTGTCTTGAAAAAACCTTATTAGGACTTTTCAACAAAAGGAGCAAAAGTTTATATTCGGTACTTGTAAGCTGTACTTCCTTACCATATACGGCTACGATTTTCGACGTATCATTTATTTCTATAGCCGAAAACCTAAAAATGAGTTTTGCTGGTTCAGCAACCGCTAAAGTAGATCTTCGCAATAAAGAGTTTATGCGAGCAATGAGTTCAATAAACTTAAATGGCTTCACCAGATAATCATCCGCACCTTGGTTGAGTCCCATGGCCACATTCTCGGCAGTACCCAGTGCTGTTAAAAGCAAAATCGGCACATTGCTATTTGTTCTTATCTTTTGACAGAGCTCCAATCCATTCATTTTGGGCAACATTATATCTAAAATTACTAAGTCGTAGACATTAGAATTAGACAAAAAGTATCCTTTTTCGCCGTCATTGGCTTCGTCAACTTGAAAGTTCTCCTCTTCCAAACCTTTCTTGACAATGGCACAAACTTGGTGGTCGTCTTCTACGAGCAATATTTTTTTCAAGCTGCTAATGTTTCTTGTAAAAATAGTAAAATATGTGGCAGGAATTCAAAAAAAAGCAAAGCAATGCGGTTAATTCGGAAATTATTTGGAATTGACCAAAAGCCCTTTATAATGCATTTAGAGCATTTTCTCAAGCATTTTAAACCCCTTAGTTACCAAAAAATAGCAAAAACCTCAATTCATATTTAAATAACTATAGGCCAAGCCCATGGCTACACTATTGAAATTGTCTCCAGATTTGAGTTTGTCCTCTCCAAATTTGTCTTTAAATATCTGATTCAAAGGCTTTATAAGTGAAGTGCCCCCAGTCATAAACACCACATCTATTGATTCTATGGCAATGCCTTTTTCTTCTAAAAACCGGTCCAAGTATTCTTCGATCTTTGATAAATTTTGAGCAATAATTTCATCTTTAAACTCAATCAAACTTACTTCTTCTTCTATATCTATTCCATGATTCTGAAAGCTCAATTCGGTCTTTTCTTCATGGGTCAGCATGATTTTGGCTTTTTCAATTTCCTTAAAAAAAGAATAACCCAAGTTTTCAGAAATCAAAATTTGAAGGTTTTTTACCCTATGGTCTTTCCCTGAATATTGATAAGACTTTTCGATACTCAGCTTCATTCGAAGCGTATCCAAAAAGTTCATTTTTTCCCAAGAACAGATATTTTGAAAATAAGAAAGGGGCAAATCGAGCGGTTTACCAGGCGTAAATTCTTCCTTCACTCCCCTACCAAAATGCGGGGTGCCTTTGTGCCACATGATATCTGAGTCGAAATTATCGCCTCCAATATAAATACCACCCTGACCTATGATGTCGCTTTTGCGATTCGCCATATTTTTTGCTTCAGGGTCTAGTCGCATCAACGAAAAATCAGATGTGCCGCCGCCAAAATCTGCTACTAGTACTAACTCAGATTTCTCTATTTGTCGCTCATAAGTATAGGCTGCACCAATGGGTTCTAACTGAAAATGAATCTTTTCAAAACCTGCTATTTTAGCAGCTTTTTCTAACCTCGTTTGAGCCAATGCATCTTTATCGGAGTCTTCGTCGAACACTACTGGTCGGCCAATAACCGAAGTTTTTATATCTTCGCCGAGAAACTCGTCCGCCATGGATTTTAAATGGCTCAAAATAAACGCCACCAAGTCTTCAGCCTTGTACATTCGGTTACCAATTCGGGTATCTACGAAGCTTTTGTTAGGCAATACCTTTTTGATAGACTTCATAAAACGGCCATTCATCCGATTTTGAACATACTGGTCAATGGCATCTTGACCCACCGCCACTCTGGTAAATTCTCCACGTTCCTTAGGTTCCTGAAAAAACAGAAGCGAGGGTACAGTAAAAAGTTTAACAGCCTGTCGAGTCTGTATATCTAAAATGGCCAAAGCTGAATTGGAAGTGCCGAAATCTATACCGTAGATGTATTTTTGCATGTAAAACTATTGAAGTAAAAGAACCCACTCTGCCGAGCAAATCCCACAAAAGGGCTGCAAATATAGGGAGAAAATGGGCTGAACGGATTGTGTTTATTGGGTTTGTGGGAAAGTTTATTTTGGCTAATAATTAAAAATAACCACCCCTACCACTAAAGATAAGTTAGAATTGAAAACCAACTTTCAAATAATTAAACAACCCATCCCTCACTTTCTATAATACAACATCTTCTTACCAGTTTGAAGGTCTGTCAGCAGCAATGCTCCGTCTTTTATAAAATACTTTGAGTTTGGAACATCCTTAGATTGCCCATTTACTTTTACTCTCCAATAGAATATATTGCCTTTGGTAAACCAGCGAGCACCAGAGGCACTAACTTTTTCTATAGTTGAATTTCCACCACCGCTCGAATTCCCCGAACTATTTGGGCCACTTGCATAACTTTTTGAACCTCCATCCCCAATCCTTCCATCAGCAAAAAGCACAATACTGCTACTTGATCCACCATAAAAACCTCCGCTGCTAGAATAATTTTCGTGGTGTGTCCAATGGCCAACTAAAGCGGGATCTCTATACAATCCATCGTTTTTTACAGACTCTATACTTGGTTTTTGTACTCCTTTTTGAAAAGTTCCTAGTAAAATCACCTGATTATTATAGGCTATTTTCTGTGATAAACCTCCACCTGAAAGCGTCATTTCAATATTGAAAACTGTGCCGTCTTTGTATTTCAATGTACCTTTTGCCAAACTTTGAGAGACTTCGGTATTTATCGTATAAAAGTCTTTTGCTCCAGAATTGGTCACTATCATTTCTCCCAAAATTTGAGTTTTTGTAGTATTATATTTTAGATTCATCTCTGAGTCCAAAGTACCATTGCTTCCGCTTACCGTCCCAGTCCATTTTCCTTGAAATGGTTGGGAATTTGAATTCATAGAAATCAAAAATAAAATTAAAGAAAGGGCTGTTTTCATCTAATAATTAAGTTTGAGACAAAGGTAAAACATTACCTTAAAACCAAAAACTACTAAAAGTAATAGGTATTGAAAAGTTTAAACAATTCTCAGATTTATTTTATATCCAAAAATCGTCATAAATTATCTTTAAACTTCTTGATATTTAAAAAATTAAAGCAATAATTCAGTAAAATTGTGTGGCTGTTATTATTGAAGATACCTTTTCAACCTAAAATGCAATGCTAAGACGCTCATTCATTCAATCAAGCTTAGGAACACTCTGTGCAATGCCTATGTTTGGATTAACTGCTTTGTCAAATAAGAAAGAATCAAAACCTGTTTGGCTATTAGAATGGATAAAAATCCTTGATCAACAGATGCCTATTTTTACAAAATCAAGAGTGAGTGAATCGTCGAAAAAACATTTTGGGGCGTTTATGGATGCCACCGAAATGCCGAATCCGCATTCTACAGCAGGATATATTGCAAGAGCATGTATGTTAATGTTTTGTGCTGAATCACATTTTTATCAATCAAAAGAAACATTAATAACTGTCGAACAGGCTGCCGAGGCTTTGTTGAAATTTCAATATTCAGACGGAACAATAGATTTGTTATCTACGAATTTCCACTCTACTCCTGACACTGCATTTGTCCTAGAAAACATCATTCCTGCTTATAAATTTCTGAAAGAAACCAAAATTACTGGTTCGGGAAAAACATTGGCTTTTCTGGAAAAATTTATAAAAAATGCCGCAGAAGCACTGATAGTTGGCGGAATTCACACCCCAAACCACCGTTGGGTAGTTTCTGCTGCTTTGGTAAAAATAAATGAGGTCTTTCCAGACAAAAGACTGGTAGATCGAGCCGAGCAGTGGTTGGCAGAACATATCGACATCGATCCAGATGGACAATACACCGAAAAAAGTACACATGTTTATTCGCCCATCGTAAACAGAGCATTAATAGACATTGCAGAAGGGCTAAAAAAACCTGAATTGCTCGAACATGTCCGTAAAAACCTTTTAATGACGCTCTATTATATTCATCCAAATGGTGAAGTGGTGACAGAAGCTTCTAGCAGACAAGACCGTGGAGTAATAGGCAAAATGTCGGTTTATTATGGAAACTACCGCTATATGGCATTGATGGATAATAATGGACAAATGTCAGCAGCCTGCCGATTGATTGAAAATACCAATTCACCCCAGGCCCTTTCAGGATATTTGCCTTATTTTCTTGAAAACCCAAAACTTTGGCGAGAATTACCAGCCAATCAAACTCTGCCAACAAACTATTTAAAAGCATTTCCATATTCAGGTTTAGTACGTATCAGACGAGAAAATTGGGATTGTACTATATTATCGAAAAATACCAGTTGGCTCACATTTCATAAAGGAAATGCAGTATTGCAAGCCATGCGGGTGGCTTGTTCGTTTTTTGGTAAAGGTCAGTTTGATTCAGAAAAAATAGAACTTTTAGGCGACACTTGGATGCTTAGTAAAACTTTGGAAGGGCCATATTATCAGCCATTTGAAAAAGACCAAATTTCGCCAGATGGAGATTTTGAGAAAATGCCAAGAAATCTGAGAAAACAAAGCGAAATTCAGAAATTAGAAACTACAGTAAAAATTATTGAAAAACCGCAAGGCATTGAAGTAGAAATCGAAATGAAAGGTACCGAAAATGTCCCAGTATCTTTAGAACTAATTTTCAGACCTGGCGGTATTTTTAAAGGTGTTGAGCAAATATCAAATTCGTATCTACTATCAAGTCAACTGGGAGAATACTTAGTGGGTGAAGATAAAATCAGTTTTGGACCTGGAAAAATTGAACATAAAGGCCTTCAATTACGAGGGGCGTTACCAGCAATAGATGCTCCAACAATTTATATTACAGGATTTACGCCATTTAATCATGTGATTAACATTTATTAAAAACATTTTGATTCATTACGGCTAAAACATCACATTATGCAAGATAAGAATCTTTGCTTTTCTAAGAATTTGTATTAATTTAGCAAGACTAAAGGGATTTTCAATCACCTTTTAAAATTCAACCTTAAATGAAAAAACTTATTCTGGCGGCAATAGTCTTTGGCTTGTGCGGTTTTGTGGTGCATACATCACAAAAATCTACTCCCCTTTTCGATGGAAAAACCTTCAATGGTTGGCAGGGAGATATCAAAAATACATGGAAAATAGAAAACAATACCATTGTGGGCGGTTCCTTGGAAAAAACCGTTCCGCAAAACGATTTTCTTTGTACAGCTCGGACATACGACAATTTTATCCTAAAACTCAAAATAAAACTTATTGGAAACGAGGGATTTATTAATTCAGGTATACAATTTCGTAGCATAAGAACCAGTAATCCAGCCAACGAAATGATTGGCTATCAGGCAGATTGGGGTAAAGATTATTGGGCAAGCCTTTACGATGAATCTAGACGAAACAAAACCATTGCCAAAGCAGATTCTGCCCAAATTCTGAAATGGATAAAAATAAACGACTGGAACGACTACGAAGTGAGAGCGGAAGGCAGAAGGATTAGATTGTACATCAATGGTCACCAAACAGTAGATTACACCGAGTCAGATGCCAACATTCCCCAATCTGGTCTTATAGGTTTACAAATTCATGGTGGTGGAAAGGCTCAAGTAGCTTTCAAAGATATTTACTTAACCGAGCTATAATTTTTTGATTATGTAATGACTTTGATTTTTTCATACTTCTGTGTTTAATTTCATATCATTAACAAAAAGACAATATTCAACCATCATATAAAAAATGACTTTACTACGTATCTCTATTGCACTAATTTGTTTTACAAGTTTTTGGATATTTAGCAAAACAGAATCTTCTTTTCAGCAAAAATCTATTTTAGAAGATACCACAAAAATCGACAAAGAATACTTCCTAGAAGCCACTATGTTGGGCTATTTTGCAAAAAACGGCACTCGAAATCCTGTATTAAAAGCCAATAAAGGCATGAGAGTACGCATCACTATTACTAATGGAGAAGTGATGACACACGATATTTCGATGGAAAAACTGGGTGTAAAAAGCAAAACTATATTTGAAAAAGGAGCTACTACGAGCATCACTTTTATGGCAGAAAATAGCGACACCTATTTTTGTACTGTTCCAGGACACCGAGCAGCTGGGATGTTGGGAAAATTTGAAGTGGTTGATGGTTCTTTAGCCCCAAAAGTTGTGATTGGAAAAGTCCCAATAAAAAATGGAAAACCTCTTAATTTCAATTTCGAGTACGGAAATATTCAAGATTGGACAGCCATTGGCGATGCTTTCAAAAATCCAATTGTTGGTGAAAACACTTCGCCGCTCCATGAAAAAGAAATGAAGATTGGAGCTGAGGGGAAAAATTTCCTCAGCAGTGGCGGTACAATCAATTATAAACTGACAGGAACTTTGAAATCTACTAGCTTTAAAATTACACATCCTTTTGCTAGTTTCTTGGTTTCTGGAGGAGCTTTAGTAGATACAAGGGTAGAATTGGTTTTAGACGAAACCAACAAAGTTATTTTTCAATCCACAGGACAAGGAAGAGCTACTTTACAGCCCGTTGTGGCTAATTTGAAGCCTTATTTGGGCAAAAACATTTTCATTAGAATCATAGACAACGAAACTGGAATTTCACAGATTCCTTATATTTCAAACGACAAATGGGCTCACATAAACTTCGACAATTTCCTTTTTTATTCTGAACGGCCAGAATTTGAAAACGAATTATTCCAAAAAGACATCATCATTTTACCACCACTTGACAGAGTTTTGAATGCCGGCCTTTCAGGTATAGAAGCCGCCAAAGCCATGACGTTGCCCAAGGGGTTTAAGGTAACATTGGCAGCTGCTGAGCCAGATATTGTTAGACCAATAAGCTTTACAATTGATGCTCGCGGAAGACTTTGGGTGGTTGAAGGACACACTTACCCTGTGCCTGCACCTGAAGGCGAGGGACGAGACAAAATCTTGATTTTCGAAGATACCAATGGCGATGGCACGCTTGACTCCAGAAAGGTTTTTATGGAAAATCTTAACTTGGTCAGTGGAATCGAAGTGGGAATGGGCGGTGTTTGGTTGGGTGCAGCCCCTTACCTTATGTTTATTCCGGCTGACCTCCAAAATGACAAACCACTTGGCCCACCCCAAAAACTCCTCGATGGTTGGGGAACACAAGACACGCATGAAGTACTAAACAACCTCCGTTGGGGCCCTGACGGTTGGCTTTATGGTGTACATGGTGTTTTTACACATTCCAACGTCGGGAAACCGGGTGTACCGGATAGCGAGCGTACCAAAATCAATGCAGGGGTGTGGCGATATCATCCAATAGAACACAAATTTGAGGTTTTTGCAGAAGGCACTAGCAATCCTTGGGGTATTGATTTTAATGATTACGGCCATCCATTTATTACGGTATGTGTGATTCCGCACATGTATCACGTAATTCAAGGTGCTCGTTATCAGAGACAGGCAGGCAAAAGTTTCAACCCTTATACCTTCGATGAAATAAAAACAATCGCCGACCACAAACACTATGTAGGCGAAAGAGGCCCACACGCTGGAAATTTTAGATCTGGTTCTGCTGGTGGTGGGCATGCACACGCAGGAGCAATGATATATTTGGGAGGCGACAATTGGCCAAAAGAATATCGAAACACCATATTTATGAACAACATAAATGGTGCAAAACTCAATAACGATCTACTCGCCCGAAAAGGCTCTGGATATGTAGCATCACACCGAAAAGATTTCTTGGCCATGAATGACTCTTGGAGTCAGTGGCTCAATATGAAATACGACCAAAACGGCTCAGTTTACGCCATTGACTGGTACGATAAAAACCAATGCCATAGTTCAAATCCTGACGTTCATGATAAAACCATGGGGAGGATTTTCAAAATCACCCACGAAAATGACAAGTTTACAAAAGTGGATTTGTGGAAAGCCACAGACATGGAATTGGTAAATTATCAATTCCATATAAACGAATATTATGTGCGTCAAGCTAGGACCATTTTGCAAGAAAGAGGTGGAAATAATGCAGTTAACGCAGCTTTGAAAGATATTCTAAACAAAAATCCTGATGTAACACGAAAATTGCGTGCATTGTGGACTTTGCAAGTAGTTAAAGGTATTTCAGAGAAAGAATTGAGAGATTTACTAACACATGCTGATGAAAACATCAGAAGTTGGGCGATACAATTTTTGACCGAGAAAAAAACTATTTCCGACGAAACTTTAGCAAGTTTTGAGGCATTGGCAAAAACCGAAAAATCACCTTTAGTCCGTTTATATTTAACTTCAGGAATGTTACGTTTGGAAGCTTCAAACCGCTGGAATGTGTTGGAAATGTTGACAAAAAATGAAATGGATGCAACCGATCAAAACATGCCATTGATGCTATGGTATGCCTCTGAACCGTTGGCCGAACTTGACCCCAATAGAGCAATTGTTTTAGCTGAAAAATCTAAAATGCCTAAAATGCTAAATTATATGATTCAACGAATTGGAGCAATTCAAAGCGACGAAACAAAAAAAGTATTAAAAGATCTTAGCTTGCGTCTTGGACATTCTCACGAAAATCACGAAAACATGATGTTGATAGAGAAAATATTAGAAACGAACCACTAAAAATTGTCTATTAACTTTTTATAAAACTCCGTTCACTATGTGTCAAAATATTCAACCAAATGAATAAAATAACAATTCTATCCATTTTCTGTCTAATTGTATCAATTGCGATTGGTCAAGTTCCAATATTCAAAAAAACGGTCTTAACAAGAGACTTCGTTTCTGAAGGCGTAGCGGTAGCCGACCTCAACAAGGATGGCAAAATAGACATCATTGCAGGTTATTATTGGTTCGAGGCACCCAAATGGACACGCCACGAAATGGCACCTTCAAGGACATTCGACCCAAGAAAAGAATATTGCGAGTCATTCCTGAATCACGCCATGGATGTAAACCTTGATGGCTGGGAAGATGTAATTATCATTGATTACCCAGGTAAACCTGCATTTTGGTTCGAAAATCCGAAAAACAAACCCGGCCAATGGCAAAAACACATTATGGCAGACTCCATGGGCATTGCCAACGAATCTCCTGGATTTATAGATATTGATGGTGACGGACGTTTAGATCTCTTGTGTGGCGATGTAAAGAAAAAACAGATAGTATGGCTGCAGGCACCTACAAAAAAAAGCGAAACCGAATGGAAAAGACATAATATCAGTAAAGAAAATGTGAACGGAACTGAGAGATTTTCGCACGGTATAGGCTTTGGTGACATCAATTTGGACGGAATCAAGGATGTGGTTATAAAAGAAGGCTGGTTTGAAGGCAAAAAAAACCAAAGTTCAGGAGACTGGACATTTCATGCAGCTAATCTGGGCGACGCTTGCTCGCACATGCAAGTATTGGATATGAACGGTGATGGCAAAAACGATGTTCTGACGGCTTCTGCCCATAAGTTAGGCGTTTGGTGGTACGAACAAATAATTGAAAATGGACAAATCAACTTTAAAATGCATGAAATTAGTCGTACTACCGCCCAAACTCACTCTTCTATAATGGCAGATATAAATGGCGACGGTAGAAAAGACTATATTACTGGAAAAAGATTCTTAGCCCACAACGGTAACGATGCTGGTGATGGCGATGCACCCATACTGATGTGGTTTGACCTTCATCCCAAAAAAGCACCTTACTACACCGAACATATCATAGACTCAGACTCTGGTGCAGGACTAAACATAGCCGTAAAAGATATGAACAAAGACAAAAAACTCGATATCATTATTGCTAATAAAAATGGGGTGTTTCTGTTGGAGAATGGTGGGAAGTGATTTTGTACGAAAGGAATTAAAGATATATTAACCACCTCGACAGGTAGAGGTGGTTAAAAAAGACAAATTTAATCCCCACTTTCAGAGGGTCAATTTTTGTCCAAACTTTATCAAAGTAGCCTCCAAATCAGCATATGAAAGTCTTTGTGGAGCAATTTTTTTATCAATAGACAAAACCGCCGCCGTAGCAGCCGATTGACCAAGGATCATAAAAACGGGCTCCATTCTGATAGAACCATAAGCAATGTGCGAGCTTGACACGCAAACGGGCACAAGCAAATTGTTACATTCTGATTCTTTCGGCAATATCGATCCATAAGCTATCGAATAAGGTTTGTCTGGATGCACTCCTATATCGCCTTCGTTTTGCACATATCCTTCTTCGGTTACATAACGCTGAATATTGTGAGAATCCAGGGTATAAGAACCCATTCCGATAGGTTTCGGTACATCTGTTTTACCAAGAGCATCTGCTTCAGTCATCACAAAATCTCCAATCATACGGCGAGCCTCACGAATGTATAATTGATGAGGCCAGTTGCCGTTATCTTTAAATTCGTCCATAGGCAATCCCCATTTTTGCATTTGCTCATGAACATCCGCTGGCACACTTGGGTCATTTTGTAAGAAATAAAGTAATCCTTTCTGATACAATTCATGCTCTTTTATGATCTGTTGACGTCGCTCATAGCTGGCTTCTGGGTAATCATAATTTTTGCCAATGTAATCGGTACTAAACGGCCCATGATTGTTGGTGTCTGTTTTCCGGTTTGGAATTGCATCGTATTTGTCAAAAAGTTCTCTCCAACCAGCATCAAAAACCCTTGCTACCAATTCATATCTTGCAGCATCATAACCAACGGGTTTTGGAAAAGGAATCCGATTTTGAGGATGATTGCTCAAGCACATTCTAAAACAATAAGCTTGAATTTTATTATCTCCGGTTCCGTTTACTCCCAGTTTCTCAGATGATATTTCTGGTAACAAACCACTAGAGGTATCGCCAACTATTTTGAATGGGCTAATTTTGGATTTGAAATGATGTCCATGATGAAAGATTCCTGCTTGTACTCCGTTCCATTTTTCATTATAAACTCTATTTGCTTCTCGCCCAACATGATAACTTACTCCTGCAAGAGCCATCAAATCTCCTTCATAAGTGGCGTCAATAAACATTTTGCCCTTATATATATTGCCAGATAATGTCTTTATTGAACGAATACATGCATTGGTTTTGACTATTCCTTTACTTGATCTATCTATCCATTCATTGCGAAAGACCACCAGTTTATTTTCTAGTACAAAATCCTCAAAAACCTTTTCGGCAGCATGTGGCTCAAATATCCACATCGTACGGTTAGCCCCATCGATTGCTGGAGTTCCTTGTCCTTTATTGCCATATTCTTCTTTTTTCTGCCAATTCCATGCCTCATGATTTTGGTAATGATCATACAGTCTTTGATAAAACTCACGAGAAAGTCCACCTATCACTTCTTTATTTCCAGTATCAGTAAATCCCAAGCCGCCAGAGGAAAGCCCGCCTAAATGTGAATCCGGTGAAACAATTATAACAGATTTCCCCATTTTTTTTACTTGAACAGCCGCAGTAATTGCTGCCGATGTGCCACCATAAATGATTACATCAGCAGTACGAACATTGGCTTTTATTGAACTGGAGATTTTAAAACTGGGAAAAGACACAGAAATTGTGCATAAGATAAGCACAAGCATTTTTTTCATATAAACATTGAATAAATTGTGTCCTAAGATACGTAGTTTTTAGACATATTCAACTATGCTTAATTTTCAACGAGCCAAAACCGCTTCAGAATAAGTAAAAATTTTATATCCAGTGAAGTTCAAGTCTAATAGAATGTAGCTATTCGATTTTTTCAGATCTTTTATAAAATCATCAAATGCGGTTATGAAGTTCTTGTTTTGATGAGTTTTGGAAAAATATTTAAACATAAATTCTTGTTCTGAACTAAATATGATTAAAATCTCAGGTTTTTTATTTAGTTCTTTTGCAGCTTTTGCAAGAAGCAGTAGTCGTTCCTTTGTGTAGTCAAAGTTAGGAGTGCCATCATAACAATGTACAGCAATTTTATCTAGATTATTTACTAAAAATTTAGCTTCTTCAAAGTCATTATTTTGGGCATTTAGCCATCCAATGTATATTTCGGTGTCAAAGTTATCTTTATTCTGAATTTTAAGGTCTTTTATATGCAAAATCAGATTTTGATTACAGGCGTAATTACACTCAGGATTGGTTTGCCACCACTCATTTTCTATCGAAAAAACATCGAATTTCTCACTTTCATTGTTTCTGCCAAGGTTATAGGCTTCACACTCATTAAATGCTTTTATGGTGCTGTGAGTAGCAGATATTTTTGTAACACCAAAGTCTTTTCTGGCCTTTGAAATAAATCTAGCCAAACTTGGATATTTGCTTGGTCTATTGGTAATTTCCCAAAGACCATAGAGACTCAACTCATTGAAATCATGAGATTTTACATATCTTAGAAGCTTGTTTTCCTTAGCAGTATCGCCCAAAATATCTTGAAATCTATCCACATATAAGCCCTTATGCAGCAAATTTACCTCTATAGGCACAGCCAGATTGTCTTGTACATTACAAGATTGAAAAACAATAAATGTACCCGCAATAAAAAGTATTATTACAAAAAGCCTAGACCAAGTTTTCAAAACGATTCAATTAAGATGATAAAGCACTGATAATTATTTAAAAATTATCAAAAATTAAGCCGAATTTAAAAACTACATTAATACGATATGAATCATCTAAAAGTAAATTTATACAAATCGAATTTTATAACGATTTACATCACTTCAATACCCCATCCACCATTTTATATCGATATGTTGATGTACTTTTGTTTTGATATTCCATCTCTTTATCGTCGATGCCACCATTGTTTACAGTTTCAATGATAGTAAGATTTCCCATTTTGTCTAAAACTGAGTTCGTTTTAAAGCTATCATAAAAAGGAGCATCTGCCCAATTATGAAAATAAGCAAAAGGCACACAGCCAACATTTTTACTGTCTTTAATCGAACTAACCAAAATCACTTTTCCGTTCGCATAAGGGCAAGCTTCATAAGTCTGATAATCAAATCCCCAAATTTTAAGTACATTACCCTCACCAAGATCTATGTCTTTATATAAAACCGCCTTAATGTCTTTATACATTCCGATGTCTAGATGAGAAACATAGTCTGGATAACTATTAGTTTTTTTGATAGAATCTAACTTCAAAAATCCATCTCCTAATCCATAAAAAAGACTTGTATCAGCCAAGTTCTTGGTTAATTCTTTTATATCTAAGGCGTTTACGAGCTTCAAAGTAGTATCAGCAAAGATTTTCTCTAAGCCAAGACTGTCGAGTTTAATTTCTTCAGAAATGGCATTAGTTATTTCAGTCGTATTATCTTTTTTGGAATAACATCCCAAAAGGATAGCTAAAGTAAAAATGCTGTATAAAATTCTCATTTGTTTCAGATATAAGGTTTGTACTTAAAATTACAATAGAATTTTTGAAGAATAGTAATCTGGAATTTATGCCAATTAGAATTTTGTATTTATGAAGGTCCGTTCATGTCTAAAAAAACTTCAGATATTTATGAGTCTATTGAGGGTTTGAATGGAGTGCGAAGTTTCATTTCGAAAGCGAGTCTTTGCAATCTTCGTATCGAAAAATAAAAAAAGCCTCCTATTTCTTTGAGGATAACATGCGAGTTGAGGGGTATAACAATTCGCAATTCGAAGCGAGTCATTGCACCGTCTCGACCCTCCGCTTGTAAGGCAAATATCAATTTTTGTTCATAAAAAAAGCCTCAACTTTCGTTGAGGCTTCCGTGGGAGTTGAGGGATTCGAACCCCCGACCCTCTGCTTGTAAGGCAGATGCTCTGAACCAACTGAGCTAAACTCCCTTTTTCCCTGTGCGTTGGGAGTGCAAAGATGCAGGACTGATTTTTTATTTCCAAATATTGAGTAAAAAAAAATATCTTTTTTTTTACTTTCATAATTCATCACAAATTTTTGACAAAAAAATACAATTATTTAAATCTATAATGGTAGTATTTCGATACTCTATCCATTATTTTTGTCAAAATAATATCAATCGAATTTTATGGCATTAGAACAAACTTGGAGATGGTATGGTCCCAATGACCCCGTGAGTCTTTCAGATGTACGTCAGGCTGGAGCCACAGGTGTGGTATCGGCACTTCATCACATTCCAAACGGTCAGATTTGGACGGTTGAAGAAATTCAAAAACGAAAAGATATAATTGAAGCTGCGGGATTAACATGGTCCGTGGTGGAAAGTATTCCAGTTCATGAAGACATCAAAAAACGCTCTGGAAATTTTGAGATTTACATAGAAAATTATAAAACTTCAATTACTAACCTCGCCACCTGCGGAATAGACATCGTTTGTTATAATTTCATGCCTGTTTTAGACTGGACAAGAACTGACCTTGACTATCCAATGAAAGATGGCTCAACCGCTCTCAGGTTCGATATGGTTGAGTTTTGTGCTTTTGAAGTACATCTTTTGAAAAGAAAAAATGCCTCGGATGCATATTCGGCTGATGTTCTTGAAAAGGCTGAGCAATGGATTCAATCGGCTACTGATACTCAAAAATCTAAATTGGTCAAAAATATAATCGCTGGACTTCCTGGAAGTGAGGAGAGTTTTACAATTGAGCAGTTTGGGAATGTACTGGCTACTTATAACGGCATCGACGATCAAACGTTGAGAAAAAATTTATACGCTTTTATAGCAGAAATTGGTCCAGTAGCTGAACAAAATAAAGTTTCACTGGCCATACATCCAGATGATCCACCTTACACCATTTTGGGCTTGCCAAGGGTAGTAAGTACAGAAGCCGATGCCAAAGCATTACTTGAGGCGTACCCTAGCAAATACAATGGACTTTGTTTCTGCACAGGTAGCTATGGTGTAAGAGCCGACAATGATTTGGTAGGTATGATTGAAAGAATGGGCGATAGAATTAACTTTATTCATTTAAGAGCCACCAAGCGTGATGAAATGGGGAATTTTCACGAAGCTGACCACTTGGACGGTGATGTAGATATGTTCGGTGTCATGCAAGCATTGGTAAAAGAACAAGAAAAACGAAGAATTGAAAAAAGGGAAGATTACAGGCTACCATTCCGCCCAGATCATGGACATAGAATGTTAGATGATTTGAATCCAAATAAGAAAACTAATCCAGGTTATACTGCCATAGGTCGTTTGAGAGGCTTGGCTGAGTTGCGTGGGTTGGAATTAGGTATTAGAAGAAATTTGGGTGTTTAATCTTAAATGCTATTTTTGTTGAAAAATAAATCGTTTTGCAATGCCAAAAATCGTCACTTTCGGTGAAATACTGTTACGCCTTTCTACGCCTGGATTTCAAAAAATAGCCCAAGCGGAATCCTTCGACTGTACTTTTGGAGGTACAGAGATGAACGTTGGTGCAGCTCTAGTCAATTTTGGATTTGATGTGACCCACGTAGGTGTTTTTCCAGAAAATCATATTGGCAAAAAAGCGAAAGCATTTATTAGAAAATTGGGTATTTCTGATGAAAAAATTCACCTCAAAGGTCAGAGAATGGGGTTGTTTTTTCTCGAAACTGGAGCAGTAAGTCGTGCAAGTCAGATTGTTTATGACAGAGCAGATTCAGCTTTTGTAAATCTTGATCCGAGTTGGTTTGACTGGGAAGAAATACTAAAAGATGCTGATTGGTTTCATTGGTGTGGAATTACACCAGCTGTGGGCGAAAAACCTGCAATTGCACTTTTAGATGCTTTAAAAGTGTCCAAAAAACTAGGCATAAAAGTATCTTCTGATATTTATTATAGAAGTAACCTCTGGAATTATGGCAAAACTCCCCAAGATATCTTACCAGAATTGGCTTCTTATTCTAACGTGATATTGGCATCAAGAAAAAATATTGAAGAGATATTTGGAATAATTTCTAATGAAGAAAAGGGTAAATTTCAAGACACTGCCAAAAAACTAATGGGACGATATTCTTCAATAGAAAAAATAATTGATACTGAACGCATTCAAATAAGTGCTTCTCACAATCGTATGAATGCTCGCATGTGGAACGGCCTAGAATACTTAAAAACCAGCAATTTGGACATTACGCACATTGTTGACCGTGTGGGTACTGGTGATGCATTTCTTGGTGGATTTATATACGGACAGTTGACTTATAAAGACGACTTGAAGTCTTTAGAATTTGGTAATGCCGCTAGTGCCTTGAAACATACTATTCATGGTGATCAAAACTTAGTGGATATTGCTGAGGTAGAAAATCTTATGCTGGGCGATGGAAGTGGAAAGTTGAAAAGGTAAAAAAACAGCGAGAATTTCTCGCTGTCTTTACTTACCCCTAAACTACTCTGAAAAAAACTATCACTATTATTTTGAAAATCTATGCAAACCAATCAAATTGGCTTTTTGCCTATTGTATCTATGTACTTACTTCTAGGACTTTATAAGACACAGAATTCTGCTTTCTCTTCGCTCCAAATTTTTGTTTAACCCAAGACTTCAGATGTCCATATTCCTCTTTGCTAACATAATTCACAGCTTTTTTAAGCTCTTTTCTAAAAATTCTTGGATCAAAACTGACTTTCTCAAGTATAATTTTGGTGTATTCCAACATCGTCATTTTCATATATTTTTAAGGTTGAAAACTCGGAATCAATTTTACTCCTTTATGTCTGCCAATTGATCCTTGCTGATTTCTTTTTGAACAATTTTTGAAAAAACAGCTGATTTATAGTTCCTACTTGATTCTAATGGATTAATTCCTGGCTGAACATTTAGGGTATTATTACGTAAAACTAGCAAGTCTTGAATTCCATTTTCCCTGTTAAACACCTGATGTTTATAATTTTGAGGTGAGTCAAAAGAATTAGAAACCGAAGCATTTTTTTTGTTAATGGCAATTTCTTGTGTTTTTACCTGTATCCTTTCCTGAACTGGCATTTTATAATTTCTGGCCGAATTGGTTTGACCAAAAACTGCTAAAGTTGGAATTAACATTGTACCAAGTATTATTCTTATTAAATTTTTCATTTGTTTTGTTGTAATTATTTGTCCTCGACCTGATGACTATACAAACCTAAGACACTAATATTAGACCCAACTTAGGTAAAAATTAGAAAGTTATTAGAATTTGTATGGTCACTTTTTTTATTGAAATTATAATTAAGAAACTAATATTAGAATTGGCTCAGAGTCCAATATACACCTTAAATAATATTATAGAATAAGGCCACAAAAGGAATAAACTCACCTGATCTTTACGCCATAGGTGACGTGGTAAATACTCATGTGGATTTTCTTAATTGGATTATTCTGAAAATCTATAAATTTTAAGTTCTCCATTAAATATATTTCCTTTGGCACATACCTTAGCATACTTTTATTTACAAAAACCGAGTTCACATTTTGTAATTTTTGAAGCGAGAAATTGGTTGGAAATTCTCGATTGTTTTCCAAATGTAAAATTCTCAGTTTGGGTATAGCTGCAATGACTTCAAGGCTATTCTCAAAATCTAAGTTTCGTTCATTATCAATGAATAGTTCCTCTAAAGACTCGAAAGAAGATAAGCTTTGTGGTAAGGAAGAAAATAAGTTTTCGCCAACATCTAAAACTTTGAGGTTCTGAAGTTTTGAAAGTTCTTCCGGAAAAATTTTGAAATGATTGTTTCTAAGATTTAAATATCTAAGGTTTTTAAAAAGGGATATTTCCTGCGGTAAGGACTCCATATTCAGGCCACTTAAATTTAATCTTGTTACTTTATCAGGAAAGGCCAAAGCCTGTTTGAGTTCGGTGTATTCTTTCTCTTGGGCAAATACAAAATTTAGTGATCCAATTTGAGCCATAACAATGGCCAATAAAATCCTTATGTTTGTTGAAGCTCTCATGTTTTTCAAATTTAGGTTTTACAGATAAATTTATACTACTGAGTGACAGTTAATTACTGGTAATCAGTGTTTTGAATAAACCAAGACTTATACATTTCTAACTTGCCAATGTTTGTTATTTATCCGAATTGGCATTCAGCATAAGCGGTTGCTCGGCACTGGTTATGATAACTTTGGCATTTGGCGAGGCTGATAGCTTTTTAAATGCCTCGATAGCCTTGAATCTAATTAACAAAGGTGTGAGGCCTTCTGCTACGATTTTTTGTGCGTCTCTAATTCCTTCGGCTTCTATAATTAACCTTTTGGCCTCCTGCTTTTCCTTATCAAGCACAAATTGCATTCTTTGTGAATCTTGCTCTGCTTCCAATTTGTCCTCTATGGCTTTCGTAAGGCCAGGAGGCAACACGATACTTTTTAACAATACCGATTCCACAACAAAGCCTCTTTCTTTGAGTTGAGTCATCATTAATTCCTTAATTGATTTCTCAATGACCGACCTTTGTCCAGTATGCATATCTTTGGCATAGTACTGTGAAGAAATATCGGCTACCGCAGATCTGAAGACAGGCAAAATAACCACCTGCTCATAATTTTTACCCAATTTTTCTATAACTTTAGGGGCGTAGCTTCCCTCCAAACGATAGAGTATTGAAACATCAGACTGAACGGTTAGACCTTCTTTTGAAGGAAGTGGCACTCGGACTTCCAAGTTCATTGTGCGGGTGGGCAACTTGATTATCGTACTAGTAAACGGATTAAACCCTCTAGCACCTTCCATGAGAGGCTCAGACTTTATTTTACCGAACGATCGCTTTACACCAACCTCTCCTTGGCGAATTATAGTACAACTACTAAAAAATAAACTAAAAGCAATTCCCATTAAAACCAATCGTGTTTTCATCTCTATGTAAATTTTAGTTTTATTATTTGATGCCCTTTTGAGCACAGAACAAAGCTAAAACCTAACTATTAGAACCAACTTAGGAGGAAATTAGAAGAATATTAAATTATCGTTTAGGAAGACAAACCTCAAAAAGAATTAGATCTTGATCTGGTTTGGATACTTCTATAGTCCCGAGATGCATTTCTACAATACCTTTTACCAAGGAAAGACCTACTCCATGACCCACTTTGTTTTTCGAATTACTTCCTCTCTTGAAGGGCTCAAAGATGTTATTTAGATCTTCGTCAGTTATGTTTTGAAAATTATTTTGGAATTGGATGATGACATCTTGGGGGGTATTTCTCACCTCAATATCGACTTTCTGATCTAATGAGTACTTAATCCCATTGTCAATGAGATTATAAAAAGCCGTATAAAGCAATGGTGGATTACCAAGAAGCTCGGGTATTTCTTCCTCATCAAAATCGAATTTTATCAATACATGGGCAAAAGGATTTTTCTTAATAGCTTCGTCTCTAACTCGCGACATTTTGTCAAGCACGTTCACCAAGCTTAGATTGGAATTCGTCGAGTATGAGGTGAGAGAGGTAAGGTCCAATAAATTATTGCTCAGTCGATTAAGTTGCTTTACATCTTCTAGCACCGATTGAATCATTTTCTTCAGGTCTTCAGGACTATCATCTGCCAAAAGCGAAACCTGAATCTGCCCAGTAATAGAAGTCAGTGGGGTTCTTAGCTCATGTGATGCATTCGATACGAATGCCTTTTGAGCCAAAAAAGACTTTTGCAGTCGATCAAGCATCTGGTTAAATCTGTCGGCAAGTTGGGCAAATTCATCATTTTCACCACCTACTTCCAAACGTTCGCCTAATTGAGAGGCTTTAATTTTGTCAATTTTTCTAATAATTTCCTGAATGGGATTTAACATTTTTTCCACAAAAAACCAGCCAGTAAGAGCACTCAAAAACAAAATACATAAGCCCCCAATTATAAGAACATACCTAAGGTTTTGAAGTTTAAATAATCCATAATTATCTATGGCATATGAAACAATGACATAATTCTGGTTATTTTTTTCAAACAAAATACCTATGAATTCGTGTTTTGAATCCACCCAATAATACTCTTTTTGGGCTTTTATTTTCTCTAAAACTTCTTTTTGTATTTTAAAACCATCTTCACCACTTTCATAAATTACATGATTTTTACTATTAAAAATTACGATTTCCTCATTTGTAAGAACCGTGAAATCGTTTCTATCAAGGAGTTTAAGTACCTCTGGACTTATACCTTTTTTATTAAAATAGATGTTTGCTGCCGAAAGTGCCTCTTTTCTCAATCTGTCCTTAAATTCTGCCTTTCGGTAATCTTTACTCTGAATGTATATTACCACACAAAAAAAGGTCATTAACACAGAAGTGATGGCGAGATAAATTATTATTAGTTTGTTCCTAATCTTCATTATTTTTTGACAAAATTTGAGCAAGTTTGCTATCAAAACCCTATTTTACTTACTTTTCAAGGTATAACCCATTCCAAATATTGTATGAATAAGTTTGTCTGTAAATCCTTTATCTATCTTATTTCTGAGATAGTTTACATACACTTCTATAAAGTTTGTACCTGTATCAAAGTCAATATCCCAAACATGCTCTGCAATATCGAGTTTCGAAACTACTCTTCCTCGGTTTCTCATCAGGTATTCTAAAAGGCTAAATTCCTTTGCCGTTAAAGCAATCACTTTACCTGACCGAATCGCTACTTTTTGATGAAGATTCAGCTCAAGATCCGCAACTTTTAAAATTTCATCCTCCTCTTTCAACTTTTCGTTACTTCTTTTCAGTAGGGCTTTTATTCTAACCAAAAGCTCCATAAAATCGAAAGGTTTAACCAGATAGTCGTCTGTTCCAACCTCAAAACCAGAGAGTTTGTCACTCACGCTTCCTAGAGCCGTAAGCATTAAAACAGGAATTTGAGTGTTTTTTTTTCTAATTTCCTCACATACTTCGAGACCACTAAAATCTGGCAAACCGATGTCTAAGATGACAAGATCAAACTTTTGAGATTCAAAAAAACCTAGAGCTTCTCGGCCGGTAGTTGCAATAACCGAAATATAACCTTGAGTAAACAAGCCTTTTTTTATAAATGAGGCTACCTTTTCTTCGTCCTCAACAATTAAAATAGTTTTGCTGTCACTCATATTTTTATATTTTTGAAAATAATTCTGAAATCTACTAATCACAAATTAGAGTTTTCTTGTAAAAACATTAGATAATCCTTAGAATTTCTTTTTGCTTAAAATGGTGTGATAGTATCCTATTTGAACGAAATTTTTCCCCGTTTCATCATTTATTTTGTAATCAAACTGGTTCAAAAAACCTACCATAAAGGAATTGGCAGGACCAGGTTTGTAAAAGACATTTACAGAAAATCTATTTCGCTCAAAATAGGGTTCATTATTGGTAAAGAAAAGTTCATTAAAAACACCTAGCTCAATATTGTCTTCCGGGAAAATGGGGTAAATCACACCTAATCTATTCCGAAATCGGTTCTTATATCCTTGCGAGGTAAACCTCATTTCAGTCCTGAATCGGTTTTCGATTTTGAACTTATTAATTTCTTGCGAAATTTGCACTTGAGGCCAAAGTCTGATCTCTGAATTGTTTTTGGGTAATTCAAAATTTCCACCTTCTTTATAAGTATCATATTTCCCTACCGCCATGGATAGCATTAAATTTTTATGGGCCTTATAATTTATTCCCCCCTTAAATTCATGGTAATGAAATTCGTTGTAATATTTTAAAGACCTCAACTGTCCCTCCGCAAACAGAGTAAATCCATTGTTTAAGTCTATTCTTAGGTTTAAAATATTCCAAGAACCAGTAGACTGACCAGAAGTCTGAAAAACGTTAAAAAACAATAGAAAGAATGTGGAAAACCTTTTTAACATTTTAGTATTCAAACATTTACTTTTTTACAGTTTTCATTTGAATGATATCCACCAAAAATGCAAAAGACATAGAAAAATATATATAGCCTTTCGGAATTTCAAATGATAATCCTTCGGCTATCAATGAAACACCAATCATCATCAAAAAACATAGAGCCAAAACCTTAAAAGATGGGTGCTTACTAATGAATTCGCTAATGGGTTTGGAGGCCACCAACATTATTAAAACAGTAACGATTACCGCTGTGTACATAATCCAAAGCTCTTGAACCATTCCAACTGCAGTAATTATAGAATCTATTGAAAAAACCAAATCGAGAATAATAACCTCAGAAAGTAATTTCGAAAAAGAACCTTTTATGAGATTTTCCTTATCTCTTGAGTTTTCGTGAAGCTCTGTTTTATGATAAATCTCTTTAGTACTTTTATAGATCAAAAACAATCCTCCAAACAGAAGAATTAGCCCTTTTCCCGTAAAATCGGTATCCAAAAGGGAAAATAGAACTTCGTCAAGTTTTAATATCCAAGATATTAATGCCAACAGTACCAATCTCATCACCATAGCCAAGCCAATTCCCCAATATCGCAGTTTGTTTCTCTGTTCTTCTGGTAGTTTGTCCGCAAGAATAGAAATAAATATGATATTGTCAATTCCTAAAATTACCTCTAGGGCAATTAAAGAAAGTAAAGGGATTATAATTTCAGAGAGCATATTTTGATTAAATATATTGAATAACAAAAGTACCTATCTTATCGCACCATTTGGACGGATAAATATTAGAATTTCATTAGAAATATAGCCCAAGTCATGGATATTATTAAAAACTAAAATACTGAACAGTAGCAAAATAAAGTGGCATTCCAAGTGTTATATTAATAGGAAAAGTAATTGCTAATGCCATGGGCAAATATAAGCCTGGGTTCGCTTTGGGGACAGTTATCTTCATTGCCGCTGGAACAGCAATGTATGAAGCACTGGCTGCTAAAATACCAAACATAAACCTATTTGAAATATCGCTGGTTAAAAATCCACTAAGGATAGAAAATACAACTCCATTGATCAATGGAATAAAAAAAGCGAAAACTATTGGAAACCACCCAAATGAAAAAAACGATTTAAGTTTTTTACCACTTGTTAATCCCATATCCATTAAAAAAATCGCTAAAAACCCTTTAAATAAATCGTTCGTAAACGGCTTTATTCCTTCAGCTTGCTTTGCATTCGCTAAAAAACCTATTACCAAACTTCCCAAAATTAAAAGGACGCTACCATTAGTCAAACAGTGACTTATAATTGACATTTTTCTTATTTTTGTACTCTTTTCACCTTCGAAAATAGAAATTAAAATAAGACCTATAATTATTGCAGGAGACTCCATAAGGGCCATAATTGCTACCATGTAACCATGGGTGTTTAACTGCAAAGTTTCTAAATATGCCACAGAAGTAACGAATGTAACAGCACTGACAGATCCATATGAAGCAGCAATTGCACCAGCATCTTGTACAGATAACTTCCTTCTTAGTATAAAATATGTATAAACCGGAATTATTATTGAAATAGCTATACCAAAAATCATCGCAATTCCAATTTCTGAGTTAAACGTTTCGTGGGATAATTCTTGTCCTCCTTTAAATCCAATTGAGAACAATAAGTAAATAGAAATAAATTTTGATGAATTGGAAGGGATCTCCAGGTCGCTTTTCAAATAAACTGCCAAAATACCCAAAACAAAAAATAACAGTGCAGGATTTCTTAAATTCTCGATTAGTAAATCAACATTCATATTATACCTTGTGAGTTAGTTTCAAATGATTAAATACAGTTTTGTTTTCAGAAATAATTAGTCCTCCTATTTCTATGTTGCTTGTCAAAATATGACTCCCAAGAATATTTGACTGTAGTATCTCAAGCGTATAATACGATATACTAAGTTCTGCCAATTTATAGGCTTGTTTGTTTAAAGTTAGACCATTGAAATCAGTTTTGTAGTTTTTATGAAACAATTCTCGTAAGACTTCTACACTTCGGAAATGGCATTGTTTTGAGTTACTAATAACTTCATTAATAAATCTACATGTTGTACTATTTACAATAATGATTTCAGTTATTTTTTCAGTTTCAATTATGCATTTTAGTGCATTCAAAAATTGAATATCCGTTGTTTCAACAGAAGCTAATGGTGAGGTTAGAAAATAAATTGACTTTCCAAACTTCTTCTTTAAAACAGGCTCTAAACAAGAAAAAGGACAAATAATAAACAATTGATTTGGCATTAGAGGTTTGATATTTAAGCTAGATATGATTGCTAATTATATTAAAAATTTAAACTATTAGTTGGTCAAGGCACTAAACACTCATAATTGTTTTAGGGTTTTAAAGCTCGAATAATCATTCATAATAAATTAGATATATAATAATCGCCTAAAAGATTTTTTTGCAAAATTGAGTCACAATTTTCATAAATTTTTATTTATTTTTGCTATCAAAACCATAAATAAAATTTATGAATTATACTTTAAATCAGTTACATATATTTCTTAAAATTGTTGAAACTCGGAGCATAACAAAAGCCGCTGAAGAACTTAATTTAACCCAACCCGCTGTCTCAATACAACTAAAAAACTTCCAGAATCAATTTGACATTCCTGTCACAGAGATAATCGGACGAAAGATTTATATTACTGATTTTGGAAAAGAAATAGCCGAGATTTCTAGAAGTGTCATAGACAAACTTTATGAATTAAACTTTAAGACTCTGGCCTATAAAGGCCACATTACAGGGAAGTTAAAAGTATCTGTTGTTTCTACAGGAAAATATGTGATGCCCTTTTTCCTCTCCGAATTTTTGAAAACACACAATAAAATAGATCTGATGATGGATGTCACGAACAAAAATCAGGTTATAGAAAGTATCCTCGGTAATAAAGTTGATTTTGCTCTAGTTTCGCTAATCCCAGCATCCTTGCAAATTGAAAAAATAGATCTACTACAAAACAAACTTTTTCTTGTAGGGAATAAACTGCCAGACCCTAAAGAGTCCAAAAACTTAAAAAAGTTTTTAGAAAACTCGCCTTTAATATTCAGAGAAAAGGGTTCTGGAACTAGACAAATAATGGAAAAATTTTTAGATTCTAATAATATATTTCTCCGAAAGAAACTTGAATTGACATCAAATGAAGCAGTAAAACAAGCTTTAATTGCTGGCCTGGGCTTTTCAATAATGCCTTTGATAGGAATTAAAAACGAGTTGCAAAATAAAGATCTTGTTATCATTCCCCTAGAAGGGCTACCATTAAGTTCAACTTGGAGCTTAATTTGGCAAAAAGAGAAAACACATTCGCCTATTGCAAGTGCATTTCTGGACTTTTTAAAAACTAATCACATGCAAATTGTAGAAAGTAAGTTTAAATGGTATGAACAATACATTTAGTTAATGATATAAATTATAAAAACTAAGTTTTGTCAACTAATTCTACTTGAATAAAATAGGTAATTAAAGTAATTTATCCCAATAAACTTTATTTTTTGCAACCAACCCACTTTTTTGTAGATATTCCAGTACTACAAGGTATATGTTTTAAGAATTACGAAAACTAAAAAAAAAATTACTTACAATATTTTTGGATAAATGTGTTTTTATCTGAAATAGATAGACCAAACTGGGTGGCTTGATTTAAAGAATTGACACATTCTGTTTTTTGTCCCGACTTATTATAATACTGGGCGGCTTGTATAAAATAGGCAGACTTGTGCTTTGGATCTCTCAAACCAGCTAGCCACTTATCCTTTATTTCTAGAAAATAATCGTACATTTCTACGCCTTCTACTTTGGCATTTATTTTCTCCGATAAAAAAGAATACGTATTTGCATCAGGATATATAAATGTCATTTTTCGGCATAAGTTTTTTGCCGAATTATAATCTTTTGAAGTTAAATGATAATTTAATTCTAAGCCCCAAAGCCAAGATAATCGACGTTTTTCATCAGCCCCAAGCTTGGCTAAATATGCATGTAAGGAATCCAATTCCCATTTTGGATATACATCCTTGTTTTCAAGAAATTTGGAGTGAATTTGAATAATTGATGCGAAAGCATCTTTTTCCTTGTTGCTATTCCCTTCTAAACTTGCAGCTTGGAAATGATTTTTTATCCAAAATTGAAAAAACATATTATTGGGAGAAAAAACAACTTTCTTGAAAATATTCCACGAACCCAAACTGGCTTTTTCACCCTCCTCAAGGCTCTCGAAAATCTTGTTATTTATGGCATTTCCCTTTTCTTGATCCTTCAAAAGTCTGTAAAAAATTGCACACTTTACATTTTCATTTAATGTTGCATTTACCCTTTTTTCGCATTCCAAGCAGTTATTTACTCTTTCCGCTTCAAACTGAACGATAATCTCTTCGGCGGTTTCTTTAGGTTCCAAAAAATACTGCAGTTTGCCGTCAGTGTCAAAAAACAAAAAAACTGGATAGTTTATTAACCTTATGTTTCTTTCCTCTAGAAATTTAACTTGATTTTGATTCGTCAAGTCGAGCTTCATATTTGTGTAATTGTCGTTTAGATACTTCGACAACTCTGGGTTTTTTAAATTCTGATTTAAAACCTGACAATGAGAACAATCTGGATGAAAACACTCTATAAGAATACTCCTTCCTGTCCTTAATGCGGTTTTCTTTGCTTGCTCAAAATCCGTTTGCCAACTTATCTGGCAAAAAACATTGGTAGCAAAAAGTAGAAGTAAAAATGAAGAAAATACAGACTTTTTCATCTACATCATGGATTAATTCTTTTGAAATGGTATATTATTGAATAACAATATTTTGCATCTGGTCTCTTTTAGAATTTTCGAGTATTTGAGAAATATATCCTATTTCTACTCTGAAGTTCTTTTTGATTACATAAACGAGTCTGCCATACATTCGATTACGTTCAAAAACATTGGCTTTGAAATTGATAAACACCTAATCACCCATAGATAAATAAACAGCATGAGGAGCCATGGTTTATCGAGTAACAGGAATGGGGCTATTTAAGAAAGTTAAGATAGCTAAAATAACTATTCTATTTTTTCTTCTTCTTTTTAACTTCCATTGCCTTTTCGAACTCCGCAATTTCTTTAAAAACGTCCTTGTAAGTCTTTTGGTCTGCCTCTGAAAAAATTATAGTTTCTTGATAGTCCAAATCTTCTAGTTTTTGGGTAGAAATAGAATGCCCTATATAATCTTCAATAGCATCCAACATCGGACGTTCTTCCAAACTACAAAAAGACAAGGCTCTTCCCTTCAGTGTTCCCCTACCAGTTCTACCAATTCGGTGAACATAGTTTTCTGGAACATCTGGCAAATCGTAGTTAATCACATAATCTACGTTGGGAATATCCACTCCTCTAGCACTCACATCTGTAGCAATAAGTACTTTCAACTGTCCACTTTTAAGCCTTTTCATGGTATCATTCCGCTCTTGGTGAGTTTTCCCTGAGTGAATAGATTCTGTAACTAAACCCACACGATCCATGGCTGCCACTACCCTATCTGCACGCACTTTGGTACGAACAAACACCACTAGTTTTTTCTCTGGATTTTGTTTGATAAAACGCTCCAGAAAGAAACGCTTATCATCCATCTCTATCAGTATCATCGAATGACTGATGTTTTTGGAGATGGGGTCGTCAGGCGAGATTTGAATTCTAATGGCATTCTTTACGATAGAATACGCTAGTTTTTTTATCTTTTCATCAATTGTAGCGGAGAAAAAAAGCGTTTGTTTGTTTTTGGGCAAAAATCGCATGACGTCTTCTATATCTTTATAAAATCCCATGTCCAACATTCTATCTGCCTCGTCAAGTATAAGAAATTCCGTCCCTCTAAAGTCTATGTATCCTTGGGCACGAAGATCAAACATCCTCCCGGGTGTAGTTATCAATATATCCACGCCTTTTTGAAAAGCGGCAATCTGCGGATCTTGGTCTGTACTGCCAAACAATGCCAGAATACGCAGTTTGGTGTATTTGGCTATTTCTTTAAAAACCTCTGCTATTTGCTGAGCAAGCTCATGCGTAGGGACCATAACCAAAGCCCGCACAGAACCTTTTGCAAACCACTCAGGTGGGTTGCTATGAAGAATATTTATAACAGGGATAGCAAACGCCGCGGTTTTACCGGTACCAGTTTGGGCTATAGCAAGCACATCTTCGCCCTTCAGAATATTGGGAATAGCCTTAAACTGAATATCAGTGGGCTTTTTAAATCCTTTTTCTGCTAAACTTTTCTTTATGTCATGCGATATTCTGTAATCGTCAAATTTCATTAACCGCCAAAAGTTATAATGTTATCGTTCTTCTTTTTGGGTTTGTGCCAATCTCTCGGAGCTTTGTCTATCCTTTGGCCATCTTTATCCTTATTTGCTTCTGCCACCACAATTGCTCTGCCCAGTTGATCAGAACCATTCAACTTCTTTATAGCAGCGGTTCCACTTTTTCTGTCTCCCATTTCAACAAAACCAAATCCTTTGTTCTGTCTGGTGGTTTTGTCTATTACTATTTTGGCTGATTTCACCTCTCCGAATGGAGAAAACAAATCTACCAAATCTTGGTCTTTGTATTTGAAAGGAATGCTACCTACAAAAATATCCATATCTCAGTTTCTTTAATCAGTTTGTTAATTTTCTAAATATTTCTTCGAGTGTTCCTCCGTCTTTCTTAAGGTTTTCTAAAGTGTCATCGGCCACTAAGTTTCCCTTATTGATTATAATGACCCTGTCACAAATAGCCTCCACTTCTTGCATAATGTGGGTGCTGAGTATAATCGTCTTGTTTTTTCCAACTTCTTTAATCAGCTTTCTTATTTCTACCAATTGATTTGGATCCAAACCCGTTGTTGGCTCATCAAGAATCAACACTTCTGGATCATGAATTAAAGCTTGAGCGAGACCTACTCTCTGTCGATATCCCTTAGAAAGTTGTTCAATTTTCTTATGTTTCTCAGGCATTAGTCCAACCATCTCAATAACTTTTACAACTTTTTCTCTAAGTACAGTTCCTTTCAAACCAAACATACCACCAACAAAACTCAAATATTCTGTTACGTACATTTCTAAATACAAGGGATTGTGCTCGGGCAAATATCCAATTTTACTTTTCGTAATTAAAGAGTCGACAGTGATGAAATCGCTGTCCAATTGTGCCTCTCCCGATGTTGAACTTATGTAGCCAGCAAGTATTTTCATGGTTGTCGATTTCCCAGCTCCATTGGGTCCTAAAAATCCCAATATTTGCCCTTTTTCTATCGAAAAAGAAATATTGTTAACAGCCGTTTGGCTTCCGTAAGTCTTTGTCAGCTGATTTACTGATATAGCCATAAAAATAGTTAAGAAAAAAATTTCACAAAATTAATCATTAATTACTTAAAACACGTGATAATTAGCCATTATGATACTGCCACACGCATAGTTAAAAAGTGTTAAAGCTCTTTCGTTATTCTGTTAAAAAACCTAGTTTTGGAAAATCAAATATCTGAAAATTGAATCGAATTAATGTTTTGATTGGATTAATGCTTTTGGCATTGGTTTCTTTAATAGCTTTCCAATGGTATTGGATAGAGAATGCTATTGCTGAAAAAAATGAGCAGTTTGACAGAAAAGTAAATGAAATATTGAGAGAAACCTCTCGACAAATAGAAAAGCAAGAGGTCATATTTATGGCCAAACAAAGAATAATTCAAGAAGAAAAAAATCGATTACTAAATATTTCAAAACCTAAAAAAAGATTTTCTCGTAAAAAACCTGAAATTGTAAACCATACAAACATCACTTCTGACACTATAAACTTTGCTTACAACGAGGGTAATCTTCTGAAAATAGATCCTAGACACGTAGTTACTGTAAATGTGAGTCCGAGTTTTGAGCCAAAAAACGATGTGCTGGCCGAACGCATGTATGTATATCCTGAGCAACAAGGCGAATATTTAAGGGCATTTTTGGAAGACGAACACCGAACTTTTGAGAAATTCAGGAAAAGATCCATAGAACTTGCAAAAAAACAGAGCAATTTAAACGATCTCTCTAGATTTTTTGAAGAAGACCCTTTCTTTGATTTCTCTGAGCAATTGCCTAGTTTCAATTTTATTGTTACTGAAGACAACTCAGCATCAAATGTGTTGGGTCAAGAAATGAAGCCAAAAGAATATCTTAAGCCACATAAAAGAAGTACTGAAAAGAGATGGGAATCTGAAAAAAAGCAGGAAAAAGTAAACCTGATGAAAGATGTTTTCAAGGATTTTATAATTGGCAAACGAAGCATTTACGAGCGATTGGGCCATGTTATGCTCGATACATTATTAAAAAAAGAATTTGCTGAAAGTGGAATCAATATACCCTTTAAGTACAGTGTAAAAGACAATGGAAACATGGTTTTTGCCTCTTTCAACAAGAATGAATCTTTTTCCAACTCCAAAACCTATAAAGTAAAGCTTTTTCCAAATGACACCTTTCAACAAGACCAGACCCTCCAAGTATATTTTCCTGAGAAAGACAACTATATTTTACGAAATCTTTGGTCGATTTTTGGAAGTTCATTTCTATTAATTGCCTTTGTAGGCGGTATTTTCTACTATTCAGTAAATAGTCTTTTGACTCAAAAGAAACTCTCCAATATCAAAAATGACTTCATCAACAACATGACGCATGAATTGAAAACGCCAGTTTCTACAATTGCCCTAGCTTTGGAGGTTATTAAAGATAAAGAAATAAATAAAAGCCCTGAAAAAACAGAAAGATATCTCAACATCATAACAGAAGAAAATAGAAGATTGGGCACTCAAATAGAAAAGGTTCTTCAAATAGCAAAGCTTGAAAAGGGGGATTTAAACCTTAATTTTGAACCTATAGATATCAATGAAGTGCTGGATCAGGTGGTGAAAAACCAAAGTGTTCAGATGGAACAATTCGGGGTAAAACTCAATTTAGACCTTCATGCAGAGGAAACCATTATTTCGGCAGATAGGGTGCATTTGACAAATATTATTTTTAATCTCATGGACAATGCCATCAAATATTCGAAAGAAAAACCTGAAATTACGATAGCAACAAGTAATACTGAAAAAGGACTACTTTTAAAAATATCAGACAAAGGAATAGGCATTCCCAAGGATCAATTGAGCAAAATCTTTGAGAAATTTTATAGAGTTCCCAAAGGTGACCTCCATGATGTGAAAGGATTTGGACTCGGCCTGAGCTATGTTAAAAACATGGTTGAAATGCACAATGGGTCGATTTCTGTAAACAGTAAAATCGGTGAAGGAACAGACTTTTCGGTACTGCTGCCTTTAGCTTAAGACAAACCTACACTTAAATAAACAATATGAATCAAATAAAACTACTCCTCGCAGAAGACGACCATAACTTAGGATCATTACTCCATGAATATCTCACAGCAAAAGGCTACGACGTGACCTTGGCAAAAGACGGAAACCAGGGTTTGGATATATTTTTAAGCACCGAGTTTGATTTTTGTATCTTAGACGTCATGATGCCAAAAAAAGACGGCTTCTCTTTGGCCAAAGAAATAAGAACCAAGAATCCAGATATTCCTATTGTGTTTCTTACTGCCAAAAGTATGCCTGAAGATACCATAAAGGGATTTGAAGTTGGTGCTGATGACTATATCACAAAGCCATTTAGCATGGAAGAACTTTTAGTAAGAATAAAAGCGATTCTAAAAAGATCTAAAAAAGGAGAGATAAACCCTGAAGCTGAAGTTTTCACACTTGGTAAATTTGCTTTCAATTCCTTACAACATGAGCTAAAAAGTGCAGAAGGAATCAATAAGTTAACTACCAAAGAGTCGGATCTACTTAAGTTATTTTGTCAAAATCAAAACAAAACTGTAAGCCGTAGCTACGCCTTAAAGCTTATTTGGGGCGACGATTCTTACTTTAATGCCCGAAGTATGGATGTATATATCACCAAATTAAGAAAATATCTTAAATCAGACAGCAGCATACAAATCATGAATCTTCATGGGGAAGGATTTAAGCTGGTTTGTTAAAACCACTTCACCAAAGTCCTCAAACTCAAGAAAATAATCATTAAACCTACTGCTACCATGGCAGGTCTTCTAGGGATTTTATTGATGAAATATGCACCTAGCGGTGCTGCAATAACGCCCCCGAGTATTAAACCAGCTATTACTTGCCAACCGTGTATGCCTTCGAAAAGCAAAAATGTAATACCACTGGCAAAAGAAATGGCAAACTCGGCAGCATTTACTGAGCCGATGGTATAACGTGGGTCACGCCCACGCCCTATAAGTGTAGAAGTTACGATGGGGCCCCAACCTCCGCCACCAACAGAATCCATGAATCCACCGAAGATGGCTAAAATACCTAATTGCTTAGTTGGCTTTTTGGGACGTTTTTTTCTAACAGCTTTAACTATAATTACAATAGCCAAAATAATCATATAAAGGGCTATGTAGGGCTTTATAGCATTACCGTCAATCACGTCTGACAACAAATATGCTCCTATAATAGAACCTATCACACCAGGAATAATAAGCATTTTAGCCAACTTACGGTTGATATTGCCAAATTTATGATGTGAAATAGCCGATGCTCCAGTAGTAAACATTTCAGAAACATGAACAGCGGTACTACTTATAGCAGGCGGAACACCAAAAGACAATAAAAATGAGGTGGAAGTCGCTCCATAGCCCATACCAAGTGTACCATCAACCAGCTGTGCAAATACACCAATAATCAAAAATATAAAAAATTCAGAGGTAAATCCGTTAGCAATTTTTGTAAAAGAAAACTGACTTGAATAGTTAAAGTAAATAATCAAAAATAAGCCAATCAACAGAGAAGCAGGTATAATGTACCACCAATGGTTGCTGGATAAGATGGCTTTAGAGGAAGTGTTTTTTGCAGATGCCATTAAAATTTTCGATAAAATGTCTGCAAATATAGCACGTCCTATTTAATCTACCAAATTAGTAGATTAATAAATTATAAATATCTACAAACTTGATAGGATTTCTCCTGCCTTTTTAAGCGTTTGGTCGTCCTTTGCAAAACAAAACCTAAGTACTTTCTGATCAAGCTTTTGATGATAAAATACCGATATAGGAATGGATGCAACACCGACGGTCTTTGTTAAACGAATGGCATATTCAGTATCATTTGTGTCGGTGATATTTCTATAGGAAACATTTTGGAAAAAACTTCCTTGGCTTGGTATAAACTCAAAACGTGAACCCGCAATACTATCTAAAAACACATCTCTTTTTCTTTGATAAAAAGCAGGAATAGAAAGGTAATTATCTTCGTTTTCAAGATATTTGGCCAAAGCGTATTGAGCAGGTGTAAAAGTACTAAAAGTAAGGTATTGATGAATTTTCCGAAACTCTACACTCAGTTCCTTTGGAGCCAAACAATAACCAATTTTCCAACCAGTAATATGAAATGTCTTCCCAAAAGAACCACAAATGAAGCTTTTCTCCTTCAAAACTGAATTTGTGCAAAGGGAATGATGAATCAATCCGTCAAAAATAATGTGCTCGTATACCTCGTCTCCAATAAGATAAATATCCCTGTCCTCAATTAATTCTGCAAGTTTATTGAGGTCATTTTTCGAAAAAACGCTTCCAGTAGGGTTGTGAGGAGTGTTTAAGATTATAAGTTTGGTTTTGTCAGAAATTTTAGATTTTACCAAATCCCAATCTATCACAAAATCTGGATAGTATAAGGTAATGTAAACCGGAACACCTCCACAAAGTTCTATAGCTGGCAGATAAGAATCATAAGAAGGTTCGAAAACTATGACTTCGTCTCTAGTGGAAACAGTAGCCGCAATAGCGGCAAAAATAGCCTCTGTAGCACCCGAAGTTATTGTTACCTCTGTTTCAGAATCATAAGAAGCTCCGTAAAGTTTCTTAGTTTTTAAAGAAAGCTGATCTCTCAGTTCTTTAACACCTATCATAGGAGCATATTGATTAAAACCATTTGCACCATACATGCCCAATAAACGGAGAAGTTCGGGATTGGCAGCAAAATTTGGAAAACCCTGTGAGAGATTCAAAGCACCATGTTCAGCCGCAAGGGCCGACATGGTGGTGAAAATTGTGGTGCCGAGATTGGGCAGTTTGGACTTGAACATCTATTTTACAACCGAAAATACTTTATACCAATCTTCGTGTGAAAGTTTCACTTCTGTAGCTTCGGCAGCATTACGGATTCTTTCCAAACTCAATGAACCTATTATAGGTAATGCACCAAGCTGGATTAACCAAGCTACGGCCAATTGCTCAATGTTTACGTTTTGCTTTTGGGCAATTTCATTCAGTATTTTACGAATTTTTATAGCTTTCTCAGAACCTCCACTCAGTATTTCGCCACCTGCAAGCGGAGCCCATACCAATGGCTTACTGTAAGTTTCTTTTATAAAATCGAGCCTTCCGTCGAAAACAGCATCGGGTTTCAGCAGGTTCATTTCAATATGGCTGGTCACAATTGGTATGGATAAAAACTTAGAAAGTAGCTTGTGCTGGCTATTGTTGAGATTGGCAATTCCAATATGTTTTGCCTTACCAGTGTGCACAATGTATTCCAATGTCGCAGCTATTTCTTCTAATTCAGAAATAAAATCAAGTCCTTCTAGCAAGAAAATATCTATATATTCTAAATTTTGTGCTTCCAAAAACTTATCTAAACTTTCGAGTAGAAAACTTCTGGAATTGTTGAAATATTCAACGCCATCTTTCTTTTGTAATCCAAATTTGGCAAAAAGCACTACATCTTGACGTTTTAAACCCAGCTTGTTTATCTCATTAAAAAATATTTTTTGAGAATTTGAGCTTGTCTCATAATTTCCTAAATCAAAAGTGTTGATTCCTAAATTTACACAGTGCTCAATTACACTTTTAGCAACTTCGTCTGTAAGAGCACTCTCATTTTCCCAACGCCAAAAACTATAAATTGCTTTGGAAACCTTTGGGCCGCTATCACTTATATATATCTTTTTCATCAGTAGATTAATTAATTCCCAAAATTAGCACAGTTATCATTAAGTTTTTTTGAATTATTAAACAAATACTAAAGAATTTTAATAGTAACCAACATCTGACCAAAATGTCGGGTGGTATGTTCGGCTGCATGAAACAAAAGGCCAATTACAGTAGATGGCAACATTTTCCTACCGACAAATCTAGTTTCAGTTAAGGTTTCTGGATTAGTATTTTTGAGTTGCTCGAGTGATTTAATTACTTGTAGATCAAATGCTTTCAATAATTCTTTTGAGCCTGTATCAATGTTTTCTATCCCTTCTTTTTTCAGGAACACCATTTGTTCGTCTGACAGGCTTTTTCCTTCTGCGTAAGTGAAAAGCCTGTCCAAAACTCCAGTTAGGTGATTAAGATGGAAACCCACAGAAGCCACATCTCTAGGTCTTTCCCATAGTTTCTTTTCATCAAAATCTATGAAAACATCCTTCAATTCTTTTTGAACTTGTAATAAAGCATGTGCAACTGGCTGCAAAAGAAGGGGTATTTCAGGAATTGATCCCTTCAACCAAAATTCTAAATCATCCATTTTCTAATTCTTTTTTTGAGATCAAATAAGTAAAAGCTCCAAAGGCTAAAATCCCTAGTCCGATTATACTTTCAAATGGCTTATCATAAATAATGAAAGCAAGAACAAACAAACTAAAAACTACATAAAAGTATTGAATAAATGGGCTCCATGGACTTTTGAACCCATTCGAGTTCCTTTTGATTTTTAAAAAACTTGCTACTGCCAGAGTTCCCATTAATTGTAGCAAAAAAGAGGTATAAATCAAGACTTGTTGTAAACTTCCCGACAAAAGTAAAATCAAAATGACCAAACATTGAAACCAAATGGCCCTTACTGGAATATCATAGGCATTTAAAGGTCTTAGCCAGCTCCAGAAAGTGTAGTGTTTTGCCATGGCATGAATAATTCTTGGGCCAATCCACACGTATGAACTCATAGTAGCTATCAGTTGAAGACCGATTCCTGCACTTATCCAAGGCATACTTGATTTTCCCAAAACATTTTGAACAGAAATGATTGCAACTTCTGCTTGTCCTTCTAACTGAGGAAGGGTTCCAAATTTCAGAAAGACGATTTGAAGCAAAACATAAACTATCATAACCGCTAAAGTACCGAGTATTAAGGCTCTTGGAAGATTTCTTTGAGGGTTTCTTATTTCTCCAACAATGTAGGCGGCAGCGTTCCAGCCTGTATATGCATAAGTTACATATAACAATGAAACAGCAAACCCAGACTTTGAAATCTCTGAGAGAAAAGAGGTTTCTAAATTCAAGGCATTATCTGCTGTTGAAGGAAACCACAATCCTACACCCAATAAAAACAGCACAAAAAGTACTTTAAAAACTGTCGCACTTATTTGAAAGAAACTGCTATGTTTAAGAGATAATGTATGAAAAAGAGAAACCCCAACAATAACCAAAACTATATACCATCGCAAATTTGGAATATGGAAAGGAGACAAATAAGCCTCCATAGCTAACCCAGCTATTGCAACTGGAGCCGAAAATCCAACAATCAGCGAAGTCCATGCAGACAAATAGCCCAAAAATGGACTAAATCCTTCACTTATAAAAACATAATCACCACCAGATTTATTATAATGTGTGCCTAACTCCGCAAATGTAAACGCACCAATTAAGGCCAAAACACCACCAAGAATCCACAATAAAACAATACTCCAAACATTCTGAACCTCCACCAACTGGTACCCTAAACTCGTAAAAACTCCCGTACCAACCATATTGGAAATTACCAGCATCAAAGCAGTTTTCCATCCAATCTTGTGCGTTTTGGACATAAAAAAATGGTATTAATAAAACTAGAAAGTAAAGCTAGGAAATCTGTTCATAAAATGTCTTTTTGAAATTACATTTTCGAAAAATAATACCCTAAATTCGTAATCTAAAATTATAACAACCTTGAAACATTCAATCTTAACTTTTACATTTATCATATTCTCCATTTTCAGTTCGACTGCCCAAAAAATCAATTTCATGACATTTAATATTCGGTACAATACCGAAAAAGATGGTATCAATAAATGGGACAATAGAAAAGACCGAGCCGCTGAAATGGTTAAGTTTTATGAAGTTGATTTTTGTGGTATGCAAGAAGCCTTAGTTGGCCAAGTCAACGATTTGCAAGAGCGTTTACCTGATTACAATCATTTTGGACTAGGGCGTGATGACGGAAAAGAAAAAGGAGAATTCTCTCCTATATTTTACAACAAGACTAAGTTTAAACTACTTAAACA
>JAIPAJ010000177.1 GCA_021740125.1 Leadbetterella sp.
GGTAATATTTTTTTCCTCGCCATGAATCTGAGAGGATACCTAAAATGGAAAAAAATCAAGAATAAAAAAAACATAAAAAAAATGATACAATTAGATTCATTACCGCAAACGGAGGTAAAAGAAGGTTTCAATGCGAGGTTTGTGCATACCGAAAACATGACCTTGGGCTATTGGGACGTTGTAGAAGGGGCTACTTTACCCATGCACTCACATTTTCATGAACAAGTAACCCAAGTTTTGGAAGGTAAATTTGAGTTAACTGTTGGAGAGAAAACATTGGTTTATGAGGTCGGACAAATTGTAGTAATTCCTCCAAATGTACCTCATGGCGGTAAAGCATTAACCGATTGTAAATTATTTGATATTTTCTGCCCAGTCAGAGAAGATTATCAAATACTATAAATTATTTCAACAAAATAGATATGCAAGAAACACTCATAAAATCAAAAGAAATATGCAGCTTGACAATGGTACGTCGTGTGGCAGCCATGTTGGATTTGGACCCGACGGCTTTCATTGATGGTGATGTTTTGCCACCTAGCTGGCACTTTTTTATGTTAGCTGGACAGACTCGAAAATCTGAATTACGAGCCGATGGATTTCCTGGTTTGGGTGTTCCCCTGCCAGATTTGGGATTGCCAAGATTACTTTTGGGTGGCAGAACGGTTGCTTATAAGGGCGATATTTTGATTGGTTCAACAATAGAACGAAGCAGTTTTGTTAAAGATATAAAAGAAAAAAACGGAGCTTCGGGTAAAATGGCCATAGTTACGATACAGCATGAGTTACGCCCTGTTTTAGAGTCAAATCCTGCCATAATTGAAACACAAACGTATATTTTACTTGGTGAAAGTAAGGTTTCCCCGCAATCAGAAAAAACGAGTTTTTCTGCAATTGAAGCGAAATATCAAATGCAATTTACTCCTGACGAAACACTCTTATTCCAATATTCTGCTCTTGGTTTTAATTCGCATAAGATTCATTTAGATAGAAACTACGCTCAAAATGTAGAAGGATTGCCTGATTTGGTGGTAAATGGTGGTTTGGCAACTTTGTTAATGACTGAATATGTTCGTAAAGAATTGAAATTAGATTTAGTAGAAATTAAAGTGAAACACATTGCTCCACTTTATTGCAATAGGCCGTTAACCTTAACTGCCGAAGAAAGCCAAACAGGCTGGAAGCTAAATGTATATGATAATAACAATGAAGTTACAGTGGAAATGGAAGCTACTTTAAAATAACGAAAAATGAATTTTGAGCCTTTAAAAAACATCAAAATACTCGACCTTACTTCCGTTGTGGTTGGTCCCGTGGCTACATGGCGACTTGGACAGTATGGGGCTGATATTATAAAAGTAGAGCATCCCACTGGCGATTTGATGCGTGGTTTGGGTGGAATGTCGCCAACTGGGCAGCATTCTGGGGCTTACTTGCATCTCAATCGAGGAAAAAAGAACATTTGCCTCGACCTAAAAAAAGAAGGAGGAAAAGACATTATTCAAAAATTAGTTGAATGGGCGGACGTGATTGTTGCCAATATGCGACCCGATGCTTTGGAGCGTTTGGGCTTAGATAGCCAAACGATAAGAGCAAAATATCCCGAAAAAATTTATTGTCTGATTACTGGCTACGGCACAGATGGCCCTTATTCGGGGCTGCCTACTTACGATAGTGTTTTGCAGGGTGCTTCGGGTATGGCTGGACTTGCTTTGGCTCGTGATGGAAAACCATCTTATGTGCCGATGTTGATTTGCGACCACGTAGTTGGAGAAATCACTGCTGGAGCAGTTATGGCTGCTTTAATTCAAAAACAAAATACTGGAATTGGAAGCAGTCTTGAAATTCCGATGTTTGAGACCATGGCATCGTTTGTTTTACAAGAACATTTGGCTCAACAAAGTTTTGAGCCACCCGTTGGTCCAGCGGGCGACCTTCGCCTATTAAGTCCTCATAATCAGCCAGTTAAAACAAAAGATGGTTTTATTTCTTTTACCATCAATACCGACATTCAAGTAAAAGCCTTTCTGAAAATAACAGATAGGGCCGAATTAATTCAAGATGAGCGATTTATGACCGTAGCAAGCCGTGCAAAATACGTTTCAGAATGGTTCGAGATTCGTGGGGCGGCTTTAGAAAATAAATCTACGGATGAATGGCATAATGTATTTAGAGAGGCTGATTTACCTGCGATGCCTTGTCATACCCTCGATACATTAACAAATGACCCTCATTTGAAAGCGGTTGAACTTGTCAGTTTTGAAAATCATCCTACAGAAGGAAAAACCGCTGTCATACGTTCAACAATCCAAGTGGATGGCGAATATGCAGGTCCACGTTCATCTGCAGTACCGTGTGGTTGGGATACCAAAGAAATTTTGCATGATTTAGGTTTCACAGAAAATGAAATGAAAAGACTAATAAATGACAACGCCACTTTCCAATTTAATAAGGATTAACCAGTAATTAAGAATTTATGAAGCAAACATATATTATTGATGCAATCCGTACGCCCATTGGTAGTTTAGGAGGCAGTTTGTCAAATATACGAGCGGATGATTTGGCAGCTTTACCTATTCAAGAACTCATAAAAAGAAATCCCAATTTACCTTTAGAATCAATCGACGATGTCATTTTGGGCTGCCATAATCAGGCCGGTGAAGACAACCGAAATGTGGCACGTATGGCATTGCTTTTGGCTGGATTACCTTATGCTGTTCCAGGAGAAACTGTCAATCGCTTGTGTTCCTCTGGAATGTCAGCTGTTATTCATGCCAATAGAGCCATCAAAGCAGATGATGGCGATATTTTTATTGCAGGAGGAATAGAACACATGACCCGCGGACCAATGGTAATGAGTAAATCTTCAAAAGCATTTGGTAGCGACGTACTATTATTCGATTCAAGTTTTGGTTGGCGATTTGTCAATCCACAAATGCACAAAATGTATGGTACAGATGCTATGGCTGTAACTGCTGAAAATTTAGCAGAGCTGTACCAAATAAGCAGAGAAGACCAAGATTTATTTGCTTTTCGTTCGCAGCAAAAAGCCTTTATAGCCCAACAAAATGGCGTATTGGCCGAAGAAATTGTAAAAATAGAAATGGCGGATAAAAAAGGGAATATCACAATTTTTTATAAAGATGAATTTATAAAAGGCAATACTACTCTTCAAATTCTTGCAAAATTGAAACCTCTTTACAAGAATGAAAGCAGTACTGTAACCGCAGGTAATGCATCTGGATTAAATGATGGTGCGGCTGCAATGCTGATGTCTTCGGAGGAAGCAGTCAAAAACTACAATTTTAATCCTAAAGCAAGAATTATATCTTCGGCTGTAGTGGGAGTAGAGCCTAAAATAATGGGTATTGGACCTGTTGGAGCAACACAAAAAGCTTTAAAAAAAGCAGGTTTAACGCTCGACCACATAGACGTATTTGAATTCAATGAAGCCTTTGCCGCACAATGTTTAGCCGTTACCCGCAATTTGGGCATTGCCGATGATGATCCAAGAGTAAACCCAAATGGAGGAGCAATTGCATTAGGGCATCCACTTGGTATGTCGGGTACTCGAATCATTCAAGCTGCCATGAATGAATTAGTTCGTTCAAAGAAAAAATATGCCCTTGCTTCCATGTGTGTTGGGGTAGGAATGGGTTATGCCGTAATTATTGAAAATGTTGCCAATTAAAAAGATATGAAAAATACAGACCCTGAAGAAAAGACAAAATACAATCTACTACAACTCGAAAATAAAGTTTGTGTTATTACAGGTGCAGCTTCTATCAGAAGTATAGGCTATGGCACAGCAGAACTTTTCGCAGCCCACGGGGCAAAATTGGTGATTTTAGATTTAGCAATGAATGACCAAATTGCCCAAGATTTAATCAATCATATTGAAACTCAAATCGGCAAAAAAATAGAAATAATTTGCCTTCAATGTGACATAAGAAATACCATTGAATGTGAAAATGCAATTCAAAACGCAGTATCACATTTCAGTACAATTGACTGCTTGGTAAATTGTGCTGGTATTGTCAAATCAGAAGGTATGCTGTCTATTACGGAGGCAGATTATGATTTAATAATGGATGTGAATCTTAAAGGCACGTTCAATATTTGTAAAAGCGTCTTGAAAGTTTTTGCTGAAAAACAATCGGGAGTAATTGTGAATTTAGCTTCATTGGCTGGTCAGCGTGGGGGTGGATTAGTCGGTGGTTCTCATTATGCCGCCTCAAAAGGTGGTGTAATTAGTTTAACTCGTTCCATTGCACGAGAATTTGCTTCAATGAATATCAGAGCAAACGTGATTTGCCCTGCAATGATAGAAACACCTATGTTGGATGGACTTAACCAAGAACAATTAGATAACGTAATTGCCGGAATTCCTCTAAAACGGGTAGGCAAAACATCCGAATTGGCGGGGGCTTGTCTATTTTTATCTTCCGACCTTTCAGGCTTTGTTACAGGTGCTACTATTGATGTGAATGGGGGAATTCATATTCATTAAAATAAACTCAACAATTAAAGTGTTGAGTTTATTCTCACCCTGTCTAATTAATATTAAATATCCCCCACTTTACCTTCTTCTTGCTTAACTTTCAGATCCTTTTTCGTTACTTTCAAATCTTTGAAATAGCCCGTTGTAGCTATATCTACATATAGCCCAACATAGCCTTTTTTACTTTTTCCCAACATTTTATTGACTATAAATGAAGAATATTTCAAATCGTTGATGAACATTTCGGCAGTTTCACCATTAATTTCTAAACGCATCGTAATCCACTCATTCAACATTACTGGAGCAGAACCTTCGTATGAACCAGCAGGAAATTTATCTCTCAACGTTTGAAATTTGAAATCGGGATAAGCAAAATATTGTACCGCATGGTTTCTTGCCATTTGGTTATTGATTCTACCTACTTTTGGACGTAAATATATAGATTCCCAAGCCGAATCATCTGCTGCAATTCTGTAATACAAGCCAATAAAACCAGCCGCTGGCTTGTATGGTGATGGGTCTTGAATTTGGCTATACATTTTTACTTCGATTGTGCCGTTTTCAAAATCATTAATATCCAAAAGACGAGCATAATGACGGTCGTCAACGGTAGTTTCTAAGTTTTTTTCATCGAACGGAAGTGCTTTTAAATCACGCTCAATTTTCAGCACTTTTTTGCCTTGAAAATCTACAACTGAACCCGTAACATTGTGGAGTTCGAAGGTTTGTTTGCCGAATTTTAGATTTTGGCCGAAGCAAACTGTGTTCAAAAATAGAACAATAAAGAATAAATTTTTCATTGATTTAGGTTTTAAGAGTAAAAAGAAAAGAGCTTTACCAAATTGATAAATCTCTATTCTAAATGATCAAAATAACTTCTCTTGAGGTGGAGTTGCACCTGCCAAACGTATATAAACGGTGGTTTGCCCACGGTGATGTGTTTGATGTTCAAATGCTTTGGCAATCGCCATTCCTTTATTCATATCAAATCTTCCAAACAACTTTACATTTTCAGTCAATTGTGCAGGAGTCAACGTTTTGATGCTATTAATAGCAAAATCATAGCCTGCCAAAACCAATTTGGTTACGTTTTCTTTTGAGATATCTGTAGTTTTCTCCGATTCTCCTTGTCCAACTGGACTAGTAACGCCTGTAGCTGCTGAGATAAAACCATAGTTAGCATCAGTAAAATGCAACATTTGTTGGGCAAATGAACGCATCTCAGGTGTCGGTTTCAAGCTATATTTGTCAGCTGGCATGCCTTCCAAATATTCCTTGGTATAAGCTTTGGCACGTTCCCATTCCTTTATTGTTTCATCTATGGTGCTTTGGGCATTGGAGGTGAAAGCTGTTCCAACAAGTAAACTCAGGGCTACTAAAATCTTTCTCATGTTTTTGCAAAATTAAATGTTATAATAATTATGCAAATTTAGAACTGATGATTGGCTCTCACACTTAAACTAGATTAAGAAATGGAATCTTGACAAGTAAAAACATCAAAGTCTTTTTTTCGTTAATCCCTTCCTGATTTTACTCAAAAATTCGGGCGTAATACCTAAATAGGAAGCGATTTGTGTATTGGGTAGTCTACTACTTAAATGTGGGTACTGCTCTAAAAAACTCAAATATCGTTGCTCGGCCGTTGAACTGAAATTTTGCAAAACACGATTTTGGATTTCAACGAAATTGTTTTCAGAAATTACTTTAAACATTCGGTTTACCTTCGGCAAGTTTTCTAAGAGCCAATACAAATCAGGTTGATTGATTTGGTAAATTTCACAATCTTCTATGGCCTCAATATTTAATTTACTGGCAGTTTGAGTATAAAAACTACCGATGTCTGCTATCCAATCCCCTTCTGCAGCAAATTGTATATTGTGACTAAAGCCTTTGTCATCAATGCCATACATCCTGAAACATCCACTCTGTATGTAGGTATATAATTTGCAAACTTTGCCTTCTTTTAATACGAGTGATTTCCTTTTTATTTTTTGAAAAGAAATTTTACTTTCTATCAGAACTTTCTCGTGATCTGTTAGGGGGAGTATTTCTTCAAAATCTTTAAACAGTACTTGCATCCTTCTGCTTTATATTTTTCTTTTTTTAAATCTTCGATTATAGCTGTAATACTCTGGATGTCTAATATTAATATTTTATCGCTCTACAAATTTGGAATTACCTGGACAGAACAATTATATTCATAAATACTATGGTTTCTTCATTTTTAATACCTGCTCACTTTATAAACCGATACAAATAAGGTGCTTTATTTCTAGCCCCAGTAAATTTTTTTTCTAGCCTTTCTAAAACATTCAAATCAAGTATCTTTTTCGGGAAGTTGTTAGTAGCGAATGGTTTATTAAAAACTGCTTCATATAATTCTTGAACTTCTTTCATTGTAAAGGTTTCGGGCAGCAGATTGAAACCAATTAATTTTTGATCAAAATTTTGACGAAGGGCCTCTAAAGCATAATTCAGAATATCATTGTGGTCATGGATCATTTTTGGTATGTCTTTTAAACTGTGCCATTCCAGACCTTGGTCCAATTCCCCTGGTTCGGGATTGACCTTATTAATATCCACCAAAGCATAAAAACCAACGCAAACAAATCGGCCAGTAATCCACTCCGCATCTGCTGGATTATACTTTTCACTAAGCTCCTCTTTTAGTGTATTTCTAATTTCGCTTCCGATTATTCTATCTGCTGCTCCAAAAACCCTAAACTGCTCTAAATAAATATTTTCCAATCCCGTCCGCTCCTTAAGCGTTCGTGTGGCGGCTTGTTCTATGCTTTCTTCCCACATAACATAGCCGCCTGGCAAAGTCCAGGTACCTTGTCCGAATTTAAATTTTGACAACAAAACTTTTATTTCATTGGCCTCGTAACCAAAAATAACGCAGTCAATTGACAGGTTGGAGATATATTTTTCAGTTCCAAATTTTTTCATTCTCTATTTTCTTTCAAATAAATTCTATGGTGAATCATTGGCAAATTTAAGCATAACATTTTAGAGAAAAAATTAAAGAAAATATATTATCTATAAAAAAGAAAATATATTATCTATAAAATAGATAATAAAAATATTCAATTATATTTGCTCAAATATTTACCCCAAAAACAATGTTTATTATGAAAAATATCCTATTAATATTATCCTTTTCTCTACCTTTTAGTGTTTCAAATGCACAATCCAAGCAAGATTCGGTGGCCATTATTCATCTTTTAGAAAAAGAAGGGCTTAGTTGGAGGAAAGGAGATGTAAAAGCCTTTACCGAATGTTGGGCAACAAGACCTAATGGTAGAATTTTCAATTCATCTGCCGATGGCGTCAGTAGGGCTATTCCAGTTTCATTTATGCAAAATCCACCTGCCAATATTATGGGGGGTGGTGGCTTTTCGATTCACTCAAACCACGATATGAGTATCGGTGGAAATACAGCATGGGTAGCTCACGATGAGGTCTCAATAAACAAAGAAGGAAAAGAAACGCTTTCCAGAGAAGTACGACTTTTAGAAAAAATAG
>JAIPAJ010000178.1 GCA_021740125.1 Leadbetterella sp.
TTGTAAAATCCAAAAATGAAGAATATCAGGAAGTTAAATCTTCCAAATCGGAAAACTCAAAAAAAAATGAAGATGAGTTTCCTTTTCTTTTTAAAGATTCGGATTTTAACCTGAAAAACCTAAATCCAGAAGATGATGATAACGATTATTATATTTCGCATGAAAATACTCACAACGAATCAACACTTCTAATCCTTTTAAGCATCGGTACATTGATTTCTTTGGGTATTCTAGCAAATTCTATATTAACTTAAACATCTGATTAAAAATAGTTCTGATTCTATTAGCTTCTTATTAATTCTGTTTCATACGATTTAATTAATTACCATGAAAGTAGCAGTATTCAGCATCAAGCCTTATGAAAAAATTTACCTTGAAAAATACAATGCTGATGCCACGCATGAGTTGGTGTTTTTTGAAGCTACTTTAAATGCTGATACTACCGACTTGGCAAAGGGATTCGAGGCAGTTTGCGTTTTTGTTAGTGATATTTTAGACGAAAATACCATTGAGAAACTAGCCAATCACGGTGTCAAACTTATAGATTTGCGAAGTGCTGGCTTCAACAATGTAGATCTTTCAGCCACTAAAAAGTATCAAATAAAAGTACTGCGAGTGCCCGCCTATTCCCCTCAAGCCGTGGCCGAACATGCAGTGGCACTTATACTTACGTTAAATCGGAAAACCCACAAAGCCTATAACAGAGTGCGAGAAGGCAATTTCTCGGTTGAAAAACTCATGGGTTTTAACCTTTATGATAAAACAGTCGGCATCATAGGAACAGGAAAAATAGGTACTGCATTTGCTAAAATCATGTTGGGTTTCGGTTGTAAAATATGGGTAAACGATACCGTTGAATCTGATGAACTGAAGGCCTTAGGAGTAAAATATATGACTTTTGATGAGGTTTTAGCCAACTCTGACATTGCATCTATCCATTGTCCACTTACTCACGAAACTAAACATTTATTTGACAGTTTGGCCTTTGAAAAAATGAAAAGTGGAGCCATGCTGATCAATACCAGCAGGGGAGCCATCATCAATACTTCTCATGCTATTGTGGCATTAAAGAAAGGGAAATTAGGCTATTTGGGCATTGATGTTTATGAGCAAGAAGAAAAAATATTTTTTAAAGACTTGTCCGAGTCTCTTATCCAGGACGATTTGATAGAGCGACTTATGTCGTTTCACAATGTTTTGATAACGCCCCACTTGGGATTTTTTACAGAAGAAGCTTTGGAGCAAATTGTAAAAATAACCTTAAAAAACTTTACAGATTTTGAAAATGGTGTAAGCTCAGAAAATGAAGTAATATAAACCATTATGGATTTTAAAGATTACTACAAAATACTGGGCGTCGAAAAAAAAGCTACACAGGCCGAAATCAAAAAAGCTTTTAGAAGTTTGGCCGTAAAGTATCACCCCGATAAAAACGCTGGAAATAAAGAAGCTGAAGAGCATTTCAAATCTATCAACGAAGCCAATGGCGTTCTGAGTAATCCTGAAAAAAGAGCCAAATATGATGAGTTTGGGCAATATTGGGAAAACCCAGGACAAGATCCACAAAATTATAAAGGACAAAATACTTCACAAGGCAGATACCAAGATTTTGGGGAGCAAGCAGATTTTTCTGATTTATTTGAACAGTTTTTCTCTTCAAAAAATGGAAATACCAAATCTGCAAAAAACGCCAAAGGAGGAGATTATGAAACAGAAATGGAGATTACGCTTCAAGAAGCCTATCATGGAACGAGCCGCATATTACAAGTTGATAAAGAGAAACTAAGAATTACAACAAAACCAGGAGCCTTCTCAGGTCAAATTCTCAGAGTCAAGAACAAAGGAGCAGCTCCCAGAGCAAGTGGAGAAAGAGGCGATTTGTATGTAAAAATTAAGGTAAAATCGGATTCCGAATTCGAGAGAAGGCAGGATGATTTGTATATTTCTCAGTCAGTAGATTTGTTTACGGCAATTCTTGGAGGTGATATCCTCATTCATACGTTTACTGGTCTGGTAAAAATAAACTTGAAAGAAGGCACACAAAATGCGAAAATCATTCGATTAAAAGGAAAAGGAATGCCTATTTATGACAAAACCAATCAGTTTGGTGATTTGTATGCGGCATTACAAATAAAGATTCCAGAAAACTTGAGTTTAGGGCAAAAAGCAAAATTTGAAGAATTAAAAGCAAATTTATAAACAAATACAACCATGGAACAAAGTGTAATTATCAGGTATTCTCCTCAAATCAACCAAAAATCAGTGGAAAATTTCGAAAATGCCTTTTATGAATCCTTGTGCAAATATTCATTCCGTCATTTGCCTTTTTCAGAAAAAATAACGGAAGAAATAATCCAAGAAGCCTTGCTCAAGTCTATCCAAGTGTGTCAGTTGGCAGGAGTAAACAGTGCGTGCCATTTCAAAAAAGTATTTGTTTACGATGCAGTTGGTCACACCCTCACCATTGACTGGAAAATGAGCAAAAAAGCTGTTAATCTTATGGTTACTCAAATGACATCGCTTGACCGAAATACAGCTCAATGGATTTGGAAACTCGTGGACATTTGACACAATGAAAGGTTTTACTTGGCCAAAAAGGCATTTATTTTGGTCAAAAGCAATTTTTCATCTATGGGTTTTGAGATATAATCGTTCATTCCGAGTGATTTACATTTTTCTACATCCACGGAAGTTACATCCGCTGTTAGTGCAATGATCGGAATATCCGATTTCATCACTTGTCTAATGTATTCGGTAGTGTCAAAACCGTTCATGATGGGCATTTGCAAATCCATCAAAATAATGTCAAATGTGTCATTTTTAAGCATTTCTAAGGCTATTTTGCCATTATTGGCCATTTCTACATCAAAATCAAAATCCATTAAGATGATTTTTATCAGAAATTGATTCAAAGGCATGTCTTCCACCACCAATATTTTCTTTCTCGCCTCCATCCCATTTGAGGTTTCTTTTTGTGGCTCTTCTATCTTTAAAGGCTCTTCCACGACCTCTTGACTAGGTATTTCAAAATCCAATATAAAGCCAAAAGTTGAACCAATACCTAATTCACTTTTGATAATTACCTCTCCGTTTTGAAGCTCTACCAGTTGCTTAACTATGGCCAAACCCAGCCCTGTGCCACCAAATGAACTGGTGGTTTCTTTAGAAGCCTGCTCAAAATTATTAAATATTTGTTTCAACTTAGTTTGCTCTATTCCAATCCCAGTATCCCTTATACTAAATTCTAGCGTCACCATTTGATCAGATTCATTTAGCTTTTTTACAGCGAAAATTATTTTCCCCTGACTCGTAAATTTAACAGCATTGCCTATCAAATTTAAAATTATTTGTCTCAATCGTAGTGGGTCTCCTATTAGAAAGTTCGGAATGTTTTGATCATACTCTTTTATAAATTCTAGATTTTTCTCTTTGATTTTAAGATCAAATAACTGAACCATGGTGTCTAATATTAAATCCAAATCAAACTTAATTTCTTCAAAAGACATTTTGCCGGCATCTATTTTAGCTAAGTCTAGAATATCATTAATCAAAACCACCAAGGCATCGGCTGAAACTTTTATGGCATTGAGATATTCTCTTTGGGCGGTATCAAGCGTAGTTTTGAGAACAACATTGGTAAAACCCAAAATGGCGTTCATAGGTGTACGTATCTCATGACTCATATTGGCCAAAAACTGCTGTTTGGCTTTCACAGCCGACTCTGCTATTTGTGTTTTATGGTCTGCATGGTTTTTAGCTTCTATTAGCTCTGCTTTTGTATGAATCTGCGATGTCACTTCATAAGCAATAACTACAACACCAGAAATCGATTCATCTGCTTCATAATAAGGCTGATACACAAAATTAAAATATACTTTCTCCAGTTTTCCGTTTCTTTGAATTGGAACGAGATATTCATACCCTTCAAATGGTTTGCCTGTATTAAATACTTCTAATATTATATCGGGTAAATCACTATGCAATAGTTCTGGCAAAACCTCTACCAGAAGTTTTCCTTCAATATCATATCCCTTTCCCCAAATTTCCTTTATGGTATCATTGGCCAATGAAATTTTCAATTCTTCTCCAAGCAAAATGGCAAATGCAAAAGGAGATTGCATCAGCAATCTGTTATATCGGCTATTACTATTTTCAATTGCTTTATGAGCTTCTTTTTCAAGGTTTAATTGAACTTCCAACTCCAGCTTTTGCCTGATTTGCTGCTCCACGGCCAGTCTTTTTACTTCTGTTATATCGGCAATGGTTAGCACAATGAGGTCTTCATTTTGACTTTTTTGTTGAATCCTATGGGCATTGAGCAATAAGTTTTTGATGCCTATCTGCTCAAAAGTCTGTTCAATCTCAAAGTCCTGAAATCTAAGATTTTTAGGTATAATATCTTCCAAAAGTTCCCTTAAGGCTGGAATGCTCCATTCTCCATTATTGATTTTATAAATAGAAACTCCCAAGAGATCGTCTTCTGAAACTTTAAACATCTTACAAAATGACCCATTGGCAGATTTAATACGAATGTTTTTATCCAAAATCAATACCGGTTCATGTACTGTAGAAATAATGCCTTCATAATAGGAATACAATTCTTCTATTTGTAATATTCGGGCATTCAATTCCTGATTGCTCGTTGTAAGTTCTTCGTTGGTCGATTCTATTTCTTCTTTCGAGGTTTCTAACTCTTCGTTGAGGCTCTGTAATTCTTCGTTGCTCGATATGATCTCCTCATTGGCACTCTGAAGTTCTTCATTAGCCGCTTCTTGGTCGTGTGTTATAGACCCCATATCCGCTCTTGCTGCAGTCAACTCCTCTTCGAGTTTTTTAATTCTTCGGTCTTTAGCATGCGAATTCCTTTTGGTGCCACTTGGAGAACTTTCTGGTGCTTCTAATTGCTGTTCAGTAAATATCACTATCAAAAGCGGTTCTTCGTTTTCTATTTTAAGTGGAGCTACCTCTATATTGACAATCCTCACTATATTTTGCGAAAGACCGCGATCCATTTCAATGCCAATTTTCTTTATAGTACTATTAGTTTTGATGGCATGGTGGATAGCATTCCTAAGCTCAAAAGTAATTTCCTCATGGGCCATTTTTAGGATATTAAAAGAAGCTTTGCCAGAAGAGTTTTGAAGAAAAGTACCCGTTGGTCCTTTAAATTGCAAAATCTCCAGCTCATAATTTATAATTACGGATGCAGGAACGTATTGAGCCAAAAGCACAGCATCAAAGACAGTTCCGAGATTAGAATTAGAAATATTATTTGGGATTTTTTTAATTTGGGTTGGGATGGATTTTGTAAGTTCCGAATGGATAGTTAGTGGCAAACGCGTGTTGATATCGGGAATTTTCATCAATCCAGAATTCTTTTTTGGCGTATAAAATTTACTTTTTTTATTAACAATTGAAAACAACTTTGTATGAGAGCCTACAGTTTCAGATTTGCCCAACATCAAATATCCGTTGTCGTTAAGAGCATAATTGAATGTGCTAACGCACTTTTTTTGGTTAAATGGATCCAAATAAATCAAGAAGTTTCGGCAGCTGATCAAGTCCATTCTTGAAAAAGGCGGATCGTTGAGAATGTTGTGCTGAGCAAATACACATACATCACGAAGCGATTTAACGATGCGGTACTTATCTTTTGATTTGGTAAAAAACTGTCTGAGTCGTTTGGATGACACATTTTTCATTTGACTCTCGGTGTACTCACCATTTCTAGCTAAAGCTATGGCCTCAGCACTCAAGTCAGAGGCAAAAATCTGGAAGGGAATATTTACTAAGCTACTTTGTTGAATTTCAAGTAAAGCAATGGCGATAGAATACACTTCTTCACCTGTTGCACAAGCCGCCACCCAAATCCTTATCGTTTCACCTTCTTTTTTTGACTTTATAATTCTTGGCAAAATCGTTTTCTTAAGTAGCAAAAACGTTTCTGGATCTCTAAAAAACTCCGTTACGTTTATTAATAAATCTTGATAAAGCAATTCTATTTCGCCAGGATTCTCCAACAGATAGTCTGCATAAAACTTGATTGAGGCCAATTTCAGATTCATCATGCGTCGTAACATACGCCTTTTGATGGTATTCATCTTATAATGAAAAAAGTCTACATTTTTTTTATTCAAAATCAGATTCAGAATTCTGACTAAATCAGGATTCTCATTCTTAATTTCGTCCTCTGGATTTATTTTCTTTGAATTTCTGATGACCAATGGGTGCTTGCTAATCCAGTTTATTTCGTCCGCGATTTCCTTCGGCGACATCACAAAATCTACGATACCTTCGGTAATAGCCGATTGTGGCATACTTTGATATTTAGCAGATTCGTCCTGAGCAAAAGTTATCCCACCAGCCAATTTGATATCTTTTAAACCTTTTGTACCATCATTTGCACTACCTGACAACACTATACCGATGACGTTTTCTTTGTGGGTTTCTGCTAAAGAAGAAAATAAGACGTCTATTGAAATAGCAACCCCTGTTTTTGTCCGAGGAATCAATTTTATATGTCCATCTATCACCTGAATTCCTTTGTCAGATGGAATCACATACACATTATTAGGTTCCATTTTTTCCATATCATCTATCTCTTGTACCATCATAATGGTCTCTTTTGACAATATCGTAGAAAGCAAACTTTTGTGATTTGGGCTTAGGTGTTGAACCACAATAAATGCCATACCCGTGTCTGAATTCAAATTTTGTAGTAGTTGAATAATAGCCTCTAATCCACCAGCAGACGCACCAACCGATACAACTGTAAAGCCATAATTATTAGGATCACTTTTTGAAGATTGTATGGTCTTGCTTTTGATTTTTTTGAGAATAACATTTGTATTTTTTGCCAACAATTCAGGATTAGAAGTTAGTTTATTAATCGGTGGCAAAGGTGTATTCATGGCTAAGTGCTGTTAGACAACGAAGGTAATCTTTTATATGAGCTTATGGATAAAATAACGACAAAGTTTAAGATAATACCTTCACTATCTTGAAAGATTACTAAAAGTCTCTTTTAAAAACGATATTTTGACTTTAAAATATTTTAATATATTAAAAATCAACAAATTATGTGTGAATAATGAAAATTTAATCCTGAATTGTATAAATATCTTATTGGGGACTTGGTCCATATTTGTATTAAGAAATAAACCTACAATCCTACCTTTAAATCTTATGAAAATACGCTTAGTTCTCCTTGTTAATTTGTTAGCTTTTCTATCCATTTATCAGTTTTATTTGGCTGTTTCTAACAACCGCATCGAGGACAGAAGCTCTTATAAAGTTTTACATACCCACAAAAACTTTGAGATTCGAATGTACAACCCCATAGCAGTGCAGGTAATCAACGCTAAGGCCTATAGTTTCAAGGAATACAGTCGAAATGGTATAAAAAACTTAGATAGATTCGGAATTACAGACAGTCAGGCAAGCAATGCCTTTAACTCCACAAAAGTATCCGAGTCGATCATTGCCCAAAACTTAAATAGGAATACAAAAGCTCAAAGTTCTGTACCAAAAAATAAAAATCTCTATTTAGCCGTAATCACCTTCGATGGATTCGCATTAGAAAGTGATATTAAATCTTACGCTAAAAAGATGGTATTGGCCTTAAAAAAGTCAAATATTCGTCATTTTGGCAACTTCCAATATGTAGGCTATAACTCTCGATTTCAGATCTTTAGAAGAAGAAACGAAGTAATCGTTCATATAAACTATAAATAATAACCATATGGAATTAAAGCAAAAAATCGATGTTTTGGACATCTCAGAACTAGATAAATTTAAAGAAAACTATTTCATGACCCAAAAACCCGTGGTTTTAAAAGGCTTAGCAAATGAAAAAGCAGCTGGTCAACACTGGAATATAAAATACTTTTTGGACAAAGCCGGACATAAAGAAATCAGTGTTTTCGATAATTCAAATCTAAAGCAATCAAAATCAACTTATACAAGGCCTGATTTTAAAATGAATTTTGGAGATTACCTCTCTA
>JAIPAJ010000179.1 GCA_021740125.1 Leadbetterella sp.
AAATCATCGCTATTCAGAGTTTAGAAAAGTTAAAGAACTTCAGCCTCTTTGGGCAAATGTTCATCATTACGCCATTTGGGACGATCATGATTTTGGCCCAAATGATGCCGACAGAAGCTTTTTTGGGAAAAACACTACACTAGCAGCTTTTAAAAATTTCTGGGGTAATCCGAATTATATATTTGAAAATGAAGGAATTACGGGTACATTCTCTTGGGAAGATTGTCAGTTTTTTTTGATGGATGATAGATATTTTAGAGCTCCAAACGATTTGGTAGATTCTACCAAGGATTACTTCGGTGAAAAACAGTTGAACTGGTTAATTGACGCTTTGAGTGCTTCGGCAGCTCCTTTTAAGTTTGTAATAACTGGCGGACAAGTGGTCAACGAAGCGGCTGTTTTCGAAAACATGGCTACCTATCCTATAGAAAGAAAGAAACTAATGGATAAACTGATTGAAAACAAAATCTCGGGTGTGATTTTCATTTCAGGTGATAGGCACCATACCAACCTTCAAAAATTGGAAAGAAACGATACTTATCCATTGTATGACTTGACAATTTCTCCGCTTACTTCGAGTGCGGGCAAACCAGTAGATGTTGAATTGAAAGGCAATACCATTATTAAAGGGACAGAGTTATACAATTCACAAGCATTTAGTATTATGGAAGTTTCTGGAAAAAGAACAGACAGGGTATTGAAAATCAATGTTTTTGATGCAAATGGAGATAAAAAATGGGATTATGTCATCAATGCTAAAGATTTAAGGGTTAAATAATATTTTATGGACAAGCAGATTTTTGTAGATTCAGAGATTTCAACTTTACAGCGTTTAATAATTCATAGCCCAGACAGTGGTTTGGGAAAAGTAGTGCCATCAAAAGCCCAAGATTGGTTGTTTGAGGACATTATTCACCTAGATACCATGCGTAGAAAAGAATACGATTACTATGTAAAGCTTCTTTTGTTTTTTTTAGATCCAGAAAAAATACGCAATAAAGATTTATCCGATCCAAAACGAGAGTTTTTCAAACCAAATTCAAAGAGTTATTTTAATTCAGAAAAAGTAATTGAATTTGAAAAGCTGTTGGCTGATGTATTGAATATTGAAGAGGTAAAAGTACAGTTGGTGGCAGCCGTTAGTGCCATAGAAGAATGTTCATATCTCGAAATGAAGCGTTTTTTGACTTTTAGCAGTGTTGAATTGTCTAAAGTTTTGATTACAGGCATTACCGATTCCGGAGAAATGTTCTTCCCTCCCATTCCTAATTTGATTTTTACAAGAGATATCGGAATTGTTATAAATGATCATATTCTATTAAACAAACCAGCAAGAAGAGCGAGGTCACGAGAATCTTTATTGGCCAAATATATCTTCTTTAATCATCCTTTATTTACTACTTTGAATGGAAAAATCATTGAAATTGAAGAAGACGAGGAGCATTTTCTTTTACCAGAAGATCAAGGTAAACGTATTGACACGCTTGAAGGAGGAGATGTTATGATGGTGGCTCCCAATCATTTGTTGATAGGTATAAGTGAAAGAACGACTGTTGAAGCAGCTCGTCAGGTTATGGACAAGCTTTTTGCCAAGAATATTGTCAAAAAAATCTCGCTTATAAAAATTCCTGCCAAGCGAGATTATATGCACATTGATACAATTTTTACTCAAATCAAGAGAAACGTATGGGTTTTATTGGGTTCATTGGCACGAACCAAAGAAACTGCTGAAAATGAGAAAGTTTGGGATGATCTGGGCCAAAGAGTAACGCACGAAGACATTATAATAAAGCAGTTTTATAAAGAAGGAGATAAGATACTGAATAGAGATTTTGACAATTTAGAAGAACTTTTGAAATATATTTCGGAAATTGATTTGAAATGCACGGAACCTGTAAATTTTATATATTCAGGCAACAATGTTTTTCCATTTGGTGCAAGAGAACAATGGACAGATTCTTGTAACTTATTGGTATTAAAAGAAGGTGTTGCAGTTGGCTATGACCGAAATGATAAAACGAGCGAAGCTTTTAGGGAATATGGTTTCAAAACTATTCATGCTGTAGAACTTGTAAATCTAATTGAGCAAGGCAAAATAGAAGTTGAAGATATTAAAGACACCATAATATTGCTTCCTTCCTCGGAACTTTCAAGGGCCAGAGGTGGGTCGCATTGTATGAGTATGCCACTTCAAAGAATTGCTTATCAACCTAAAAATTAGAATCATGCAAGAACAAATCACTTCCAATGTGTTAATGATAAGGCCGGTTAATTTTAATTTTAATGAGCAAACGGCCAAATCTAACAAGTTTCAAAACAAAGGAACTGACGAAAATATTAATTTTTCGGCACAAGTGGCGTTCGACCAATTTGTAGATCAGCTGGTGCTGAGGGGGATTAACGTAATGGTAATTGAAGATACTCCCGAACCATTTACGCCAGATAGTATTTTCCCTAACAATTGGATATCGATGCACCACTCTGGTAAGGTTGTACTTTATCCGATGGAAGCTCCAAACCGAAGAGAGGAAAGAAGAAAAGATATTCTTGATAAAATAAAGCAGAAATATGACTTGAATGAGGTTTTGGATTTGACGCATTTTGAGGAAGAAAATAAGTTTTTAGAAGGAACTGGCAGCATAGTATTGGATAGAATGCATCGCGTGGCTTTTGCCTGTATTTCATCAAGAACAAACACTGAGGTTTTGTTTGCATGGAAAAACCAAATGAATTATGATTTGGTAACTTTCAATGCTTTTGACCAGAACCAGCATCCCATATATCATACTAACGTAGTCATGTGTATGGGGGATACTTTTTGTGTTATTTGCCTCGAATCCATTTCTGATTTAGATGAACGGCTCTTAATTAAACAAAAACTGGAAAGTTTGAGCAAAGAAGTGATTGAAATTACACTCTCCCAAATGAATGAATTTGCAGGAAATATGCTTCTTCTGAAAAATAAAGCAGAAAAGAAGTTCCTTGTGATGTCAGACCGGGCATTTAAGTCATTAACAAAATATCAAATCGAAATTTTAGAAGATTATGCTGAGATTATTCATCCTGATTTGGGCATAATAGAAACCTATGGAGGTGGCTCAGCCAGGTGTATGATTGCAGAAATTCATTTGCCAGAAATATAAAAAATACAATTGCTCATAAATGCAAAAAGCCCTTTCAAATAATTTTTAAAAGGCTTTTTATCTTTAGTTTATTGCTTATTGAAATTTGAAATTATAAGATAATGAAATAATTGGAGCTCCAAATACTGTTAACTTATTCGCTTTTATGGCCGTTCCTTGATTTTTTAAGAAAACAGAGTAGGCGTTCTTTCTTCCGTAAAGATTATACACTGTAAAGGTCCAATTTCCTTTCCATCGTTTGGTTTCGTCCATACTTGGATTGTAGATATTCCAAGAAAAATCCAATCTGTGATAATCCGGAATTCTTGCATTGTTTCTCAAAGAATAGAAGGGGTAAGTTCTGTCTTGATATAAAATAAAACCTTGTGGCATGGTGAATGGTCGGCCAGTGCTATAAGTAAAATTAAATGAGAAATCGTGGTGCTTGCCTTGATTTATAACCATCGTGGCATTTGCTGAATGAGGTCTATCATAGTTAGCAGTATACCAGTTTCCCTGATTAATCTGTAGTGATGGACCGAATCCTTCATCTACTTTGTTGAAACTTCTAGAATAGGTATAATTTAACCAGCCTGTTAATTCTCCTTTTTTCTTTGAAATCATAAATTCCAAACCATAAGATTTGTTTTTTCCTTGAAGCAACTGACTTTCCGGATATTCTTGTAAAAGGAAATCGGCACCTGGTTTATAGTCAACAATGTTGTTAGTTTGTCTCCAATAGGCTTCAATGGAATATTCATAAATATTGTCTGTTAATTCCTGGAAATATCCCAGAGTATAAAGACTGCTGATTTGTGGTTTGATGTATAAATCAGAAGTTTTCCATCTTGAAGTTGGAAGCGGCGTGGTAGTATTGGTAATCACCTGTAAGTATTGACGCATCAAATTATAGCCAAACTTCAAGGATTTTCTTTTATCTAATTGATATCGCATACCTACTCTTGGTTCAAAACCACCGTAAGCCTGCTGAACCACACCTTTATTAATAAAAACGGTATCCAAAAGAGCGATTTCTTCTCTCGGAAAACCTTCTTGGTATGTTCTGTAAGAGCCCGGACCCATATTAAAAAACTGAGAATATCTTACCCCGGCAGTCATTACAAATTTATTACTAAATTCTATCTCATCCTCAATATAAGCACCTAATTCATAGGCGTTTTCTTGCTGAGTTATAACGCTTCTGATGTTTGGGTTGCTACCGGGATCCAATTCACCTGGATTGATATTGTATTTGATACCATCCAATCCAACCTCTAGTTTATGTTTTCCCTTGAAATAATTGAGGTTGGTTTTTACTTGCTTATAGTCAATCCCCGATTTGATTTTTACCTTATTGTCAGAATTTAATTCAGGTAAAATGGTGGTTGGTGCATAATTTGAGGAGATGAATTTTGTCTGAAAATTAAGATTGTTATTGATGGCATAAAACCAATTCAATGTATTGTTGATAGTTCTGTATTGATATTGGGTATTGGTTGAATTTATTTCATTTATTGATCCCAGTATTTCGGTTTGGAAAAAGTCAGTACTGTAATACGTACTCAGCGTAAATGTATTTTTATTGTTCGGTCTAAAGAATATTTTTGAAGAACCATCACCAAACTTAGCCTTGATGTTGTCTAATTTTTTTGAAGCTAAAGGCAGTAAAAAATCATTAAAAGCACCACGTCCTGAAATCGAAATTCCCAATTTATCTTTAATAATAGGCATATCTAATTTAACCCTATTCGACACTAAACTGATTCCACCAGACATTTTGAATTTGTCAAGACTTGGATTGGCCAAAGTCACTTCTAAAACTGCAGCTGCACGGCCTCCAAATCTCGTGGGAACGTTTCCTTTGTATAAATCAAAACTAGAAACCGCTTCGGAAGGAAATGCTGAAAATAAACCGAACATATGGGTGGGATTAAAAATGGGTGCATCATCAAGCAAAATAAGATTTTGATCGGTTGCTCCTCCCCTGATATTTACACCATTTGCGGCTTCACCAACACTAGTAACTCCAGGTAACATTTGCAATCCACGCAATATGTCAATTTCACCTAAAGCCGACGGTATTTTGTTTAAAGTTTTTATACTAAGTGAATTAACACCTAAAATTGGTCGCTTAATATTCGTTTCTTGATTTTTACTGCTAACAATCACTTCTTCTAAATCATTTGAGACAAGCAGAAGTTTGATATCAAGCGTTATGTCTTTGTTGTTTGTTAAGGTAATTCTCCATGGTTTATAACCAACAAACTTAACGGTAATGACATTTTCTTTTTTTGTAGCCACAAGGCTAAAATTTCCTTTTTTATCACTTATCGCATTGTTATCTCCATAATTGAGATTGACATTTGCACCAGAAAGAGGTTCATTTGTTAGCGAATCAGAAACCTGCCCAGAAATTGTAAAAAAACCTTGGCTAACCGCTTCATTTTTTGCTAAAAAGAATAAAAAGACAAACAAAAATGTAAATATTTTTTTCATATAATTTTTATAAAGGCCAGCCTACAGGTTTTAATGGGGTTCTTGTATTGGTTATAACACATGGTGCAAAAGGCGGCCGAGAGCCATCAGCTGATGCAGGTTCATAATTTTCTTTCCTGCCTAACATATAATATTGTTGAGAACCTTTGGCATCTAATCTATCTACCCAAATTCTTTTTATTTTTGAGTTGCCAACCATAAAATAACCACCAACTGTTTCTTTGTTATCGTTGATGTTTTTGACATTACCAATAAGTGCCGCTGGAGGTGCATCTACCAAAGTTCCATTATTTTGAGACTGATTGGCAAGTATTTTTAAATATTGAAATGCTGAAGGTGAAACGGTCTGTTGTTTAATTTCTATTAAAAAACCATTTTCTTGATAAAAAGGTACACTGACAACCAGTCTATTTTTTATTTCTTTTCCCTGAGAAAAAGCATCGCTCATAACATTCAGATCTTGCGAATAATATATTTCCCAACAATTTCCTTGGCAAAGATAATCATATTCAACACCAGCCTCAGCCAAAGCAGTGACTGGGCTACACTTGCCGAGCGGTGCTGGTGAACTCAAAAATATTCCTCCAGAACATGTTTTGCAAATGGTTTGTTTTTCATATGATTTCCAACTCCACATAAAATTATCACCAGGTTCAACAGGGTCTTTGGTGTCTATGTAAATTAAGTGTGCACCTATACTATTTTCACCTAATTTTATGCCTTTAGGGTCATATTTTACGGTAAAACCCGTAATTTCAGGCGTTGCACGCATCAACTCTTCTGATGATTCATAAACTTTACCGTCTTTTAAGACGATTTTTAGTTTATACTTGCTGCCTACTAATGCTTTAAATCCCAATGGCAAATAATAGTACCCATTTTCTCTGTAGGTGCAATCAATTTGGTCTTTACCATCTTTTATTATACTCACCTTAGCTCCTGTTTCATTGGCATATCTTATGTTGCCAGTTGAAGATGGGATAAATTTCTTTACAGTAATAAACTGGTCATTCGTGGCGTCGTCTATGGAGCCGTCTATGATTAATATCGTCTCTGTAGTTACTACCTCTAAGTTATATGGCTCCACGCAGGCAATAAAAACTGCTAGCGAAATAAGAAATACTATTTTGGATTTTATATACTTCAATTGTTTTATAATTAGTCTATCCAGCCTATTGGCTTAATTTTAGTTCGATTTTCACCCTCTATGCATGGTGCAAAAGGAGGTCTTGATGTGTCATTGCCCATTGGCTCTGGTGACACCTGCCTTCCTTTAAATAATCCAACTGCACTCACGCTAGTAAAACTTTCATTCCTTTGTATTACAAAAGTTTTGGAAGTTTTACTACTCACCATAAATATTCCACCTACTGCTTCTGATTTATTACTCATATTTTTAATATTTCCAATCAATCCAGCTGGCGGAGTATCAGCCAAACTACCATTTCTTTGTGTTTGGTTGATCATAATATTGAAATATTCAAATGCAGATTTTGAAATAGAATACTGCTGAACATCTATAAGTCCATTTCGATATTGAAAAAATGGGATATTGGCCACCAAACGTCCTTTTATAGTTTGTCCATTTGCATAGTTGTCGGTCATTACGTTTATCTCTTCATTATATATGATGTCCCAGCAGTTCGAAACGCACAAATAATCGTAGGTAACACCTCTTCTTGCAAGGTTAGCGTCATCAACGCATCTGCCAAGTGGAGCAGGTGTGGTAAAATATCTTCCGCCGTTGCAGCTGGCACAATAACTCTGCTTTTCGTAAAGTCTGTACTGCCACAAATAATATTGTCCTTTGGTTTCAGAATCTTTTGTATCTAAGAATATTCTATGCCCATCAACTTTTCTATCTAAATAGTCAATTCCTTTTTCAACAAACTGAGAATAAATTTTTTCGATTTGTGCAGTTGCAGAAGTAGTCTCTACACTAGACTCATAAGTGGAACCCTCCATTACTATTCTCAATTGATATGGAGTGTTTGTTTTTGTTTTGAAGCCCTTTGGTAATTGATATTTGCCCTCAGATACATAATTACATTCATAAAAAGTAGTTTTACCTTCTATCAACTGCACCTTGGCATTTTCTATATCTCTGTAAACTATATTATTAGGCTCTGGAATATTCTTTTTAATAATCACATATTGCAGAGAATCATAATCATTAATGTCTGCTTCTATGAACAATATTTCCTTTTGACTTCCAAAGTTTAAATCATAGGGCTCTACACAAGCAAATACCACCAATCCAACCGCTGCCAATAATAATTTAATCCTATATTTCATCAAAATGTTTAAAGAACTCAAATCTACTGAATTTGAGACAAAACTGCGTATAA
>JAIPAJ010000180.1 GCA_021740125.1 Leadbetterella sp.
GCTTTAGAAAACAATTTTAGTTTGAAAGTATCTGAAAAACAAGTAGAACTTGCTCAGAATCAAATTTTTAAGGCAAATGCTGGAATGTCTCCGATTATAGATTGGAACACGAGTTTTAACTCATCTTTCAATCAAGTAAACCAGAACTTTGTAGACGGTAGAGTCATCAATCGTTTTGGTAGATCTCTTTCTCCCATCAGCAATTTATCATTAGCATACACACTTTATGATGGAAGAAGAATGCAGACTGTCTTTGAGAGACTTAAAACTCAGGGTCAACAATCTAAAATTCAACAACAGTTGGCTATACAAAATACTTTGAGCAATGTTATGCAAGTGTATTTTGATATTCAAAGATTGCAGAACACTGAGGAATATTTGAATGAAATCATAAAATATTATGAGGAAAGACTAAAAATTACAGAAGAAAGATGGCAAATAGGTAGAGGTTCCAAATTAGATTATTTACAGTCGAAAGCTGACTTAAGTACACAGTTGACAAATCTTACCAACAACAGCAATCAACTTAAAAATGCAAAAATCAGCCTAAATGGTGTTCTTGGACGCGATCCAAAGATAGAATTTGAAGTAGAAAAAGAGCAGATTGCAAGTCCTATGTATGATTTGTCTTTTTTGATAGACCAAGCAAAATCACAGAATCCTGAATTCCTAAATTTGAAAAAAACTGAGGAAATTAACTTACTGAATCAAAAAGAAGCGAGTTCATTTAAAAAGCCAAGAATCAATTTGAACAGTTCTTTTGGATACAATTTTAACTCAAACAATGCGGGTTTGATTACTTTTAACCAATCAGTGGGCTTAAATGCTGGCGTATCTGCAACATGGAGGATTTTTGACGGTCAACTTATCAACAGAAATATTCAGTCATCGAAAATCAATGGAGAAATAATCCAAGCACAAAAAGCAGATTTACTCAATAGAATTGAGAATCAACTTACTACTTCGTATTTCCAATATGAAACTGATAAAAAACTTTTAGAATTAGAGAAGGAAAATAAGGAAATTGCGGCTGAAAACCTTTCTATTTCATTGGAAAAATTCAAACTTGGTTCATCTACTATTTTGGAAATAAATGATGCCCAAACACGCTATAACACTGTTTTGAATCGTTTGGTAAGTGCTCAGTTTAATGTTAAAATATCGCAACTAGACTTGCTTACCATCAGTGGTCAATTGATGAAGTAATATTTTTTTGCGATATCATAAATAGCTTTTGCGAATTCCAAAGCATTTGGAGTATCGCTATGAATACAAATGGTATCACAATTGATTTTAATAAAATTTCCGTCTAAAGTACTAAAAGCAGACCCATCTACCAGTGATCGGGTCTGCTTTTTCACTTCTTCAACATCCACTTTTAATGCATTTTCCAGACTCCTATGAGACAAAGATCCATCTGACATATAAGATCGATCAGAAAAGCACTCATCATAAGTCTTAAGTCCAATTTTCTTAGCTTCAGAAATACTTAGGCTGCCTGACAAACCATACAGGATTAATTCATTATTAAACTCAAAAACAGCCTCGGCAATTCCTCTGGCATATTCAAAATTTTTAGCAGACATATTATATAAAGCTCCATGTGGCTTAACATGGTGCATTATTAAGTCCTTCGCTTTCAGCTCCTTGTCTAAAATATTCAATTGTTTGCTTATGAGTTCTTTTATTTCCTCGAAAGCTAAATCCATTTCATTTCTACCAAAGTTTTCCTTATCATCAAAGCTTGGATGAGCTCCAATATTGAGTTTATATTTTTGAGCATTCTCAACAGTTTTTATCATAATCTCCTCATTTCCAGCATGAAAACCGCAGGCAATATTTACCGAAGTAATATAAGACATGAGTTTTTCATCATGCCCAGATAGTAGAAAATCAATCGATTCTCCCATATCACAATTGATATCAATTTTCTTTTTCACGGAGTTCTATTGATTTTTTTATTAACCTAAAAGACTTTTCTGTCTGGAGCATAATTTGAACAGCATGCTCATAGCTGATCATTTCAAACCTTATTTTAGATTGAGGACTAAACTGAGATAATTTGGAAACGTCATTTTCAATAACAAACCCTAATTTAGGATATCCCCCACTTACTTGAGCATCAGCCATCAAAACAATTAACTGCCCATCAGGCAAAAGTTGAATTGTACCTTTAGTAACAGATGCAGATACCATTTCCATGCTTTCGATAAGTATCATTGGCACGCCACTTAATCTATAACCCATTCTATTTGAATTTTTAGAAATTAAAAATTCTGAATTTAAAAGATTATTCTTCGAATCAAAATCTAATTTATCAAATTCAAAACTGGGTACAAATCTTATTATTTTACTTGTATAGTCGTGATCGAAAGACACCCCGTATTTAGTACAATCAATTGCAATCTCAACTTTATTATTTAAAGCAATATATTGAGAAAACTCTGGAAAATTTAATTGAGCATTGGATGATTTTGAATTTAACCAATCAGGAATTTCAAGGCCACCTTTAACAGCGAAATACAGCCTTTCTCCAATGGATTTATGTTTAAAGACCAATTGATCACCAGGCTTTGCTTTATATATTTTATTTTTAGTAAGCAATTTTTGGTTCAAAGTAGGATTAAAATCAGCACCAGTCATAGCAAAAAAACAAAATTCTTCAAATTCAATATGTGGACCCGGAAAATGGATTTCTAAAGCCGCTTCATTTGAATGATTTCCTAAAATCATATTCAACAATCTAAAGCTCAGATTGTCCATAACTCCTCCTATATTAAGCCCAATAGTCTGAAAACCAAACCTTCCATGATCTTGAAAAGTACTTAGAACGCCTTTTTTTAGAATTTTCATCTGGTTTTTATATCGGTTTAAACTTTACTTTATCGCCAATAGAAAGATAACTCAGATTTTCTAAATCAAATAGTTCAAGTACAGTTGTTCCAATAATTTGCCATCCACCGGGGCTTTCAGCTGGATAAATCCCAGTTTGAAAACCACCAATCCCAACGCTTCCTTTGGCTACTTTCAGCCTCGGTGTACTTTTTCTCGGAACAAATATTCTCTCATCCATCCCTAATAAATATGGAAAACCTGGTAAAAAACCTATCATGGCCACCGTATAAACTGTTTTTGAATGTATTGTAATAACCTCATTTACAGATAATTTACAATAGTTTGACACAAATGACAAATCGACACCATCATACTTTATAGGTATTGATTTAATTAGTGCTTTTTGGAAACTAGCGTCATTCACATCAATTATATTTTCAGAAAACCAATTTTCAAAAAAAATTAACAAAGAAGTATTGGACTTATAAAAACTAATATCAACAAATATACCTATGGAGTTATAAGAAGGTATTGTTTCGATCAACCATGGCCACTTTTGCGATTCAATTGTTTTTTTTAACTTAAGAACCTCTCGGTGTGCATCTAAACCAATTTCTTTATTTAGAAAAACGCATATTGCTTTTTCTGACAAAATAGAAAAAGTAAAAAGTCCTTTCATGCTTATTTCAATAGTTTTAAATCTTCTTGAAATATTTTTACGGGTAAATGACAGACCGAGTAACTAATGCTCAGGATAATCACTTTATTCTCATTAGCAGACTTTTGAAGGGCTTTTGGTCCCCAAGGAAACCAATCTACTGGATTGTTCCTATGTTGAAGTAAATATTGGCTTGTTTCGTTGGCTAAGTGATTCATTGTGCTATAACAATTTTTCTAGAAACTGAAACAGAGCCATCCTCTATGTAGACAATGAGTTCATTAGCCTGAAAGTCTGAAACGTTTATCAATCTATCGAAAACCAATTCTTTGGATTTAACCTCTTCATTATAAAGTGAATTACCCAAAATATCCGTTATTTTTAATCTAAAATTCGAGGCAGATTTTAGTTGAAATTGCACCCTAATGTATTCGGAAGTAGGATTCGGAAAACATTTTAATTCGGTAAAATTAATGTTGGGTTCAATACTCGTAGGCAATAAAAGGTCAAACTGACAAAGGAAAATTTCATAGCCTTTTAGCGTGATTTCTTTGTTAAAATTACCATAACTGAGCAATACTTTAGTTTCTTCTGTTTCTGATTTAGCGTTTGGATTATGAGCCACCACAAGCAGCTTATTTTCTTTCAAAACACCTCTCCAAATAGGCTTCTTGGTTTCATTGTACTCTCTAGCAGATATTGTCTCTATAAGTTTGAAATCACCCTCAAACATGTTTTTAAACTTAGAAAGCCTGTACAAACCTTTTGTAAAGTACTCATAATTAGACATATCACTTTCTGAAATAGTGGGATCTTCCCAAAGCCATAGACCCTTAGCACCAGCAAAAAAAGGAAAAATAGCCATAGACTCGGCCATCCAAGGCTTTATGTTTTTCAAGACAAACTCTTTGTTAAAGCTATATTTTCCCCACACGAAAACCATTTGTTCTTTATTAGTCCAAGCTCTATTGGCCTCAATTTGAAACAACAAATACGACAAATATTCACCCGCAAAAGGATGTGGATAGTCATAATAAAAATAAGCTGAAGGCGTCATAAAAGTCTGTGAATTATAAGCCAAACCACCTACTTGATTCTTATCAAAATCATAACAAACATAATTCAACAATGATTTATCAGTTTTCCAAGCATCCCATGATTTGCCTTGAATATTTATAAAAGTATTGAATATAGGTGTATCTGAGTAAGAACTAACATTTTGAGCAGTCACTTTACCTTTTTCCAAAATATACTGCATGGCTTTTCCGTATAATTGCTGAATTCCACGTTTGTATTGTTCAATAAACTGTTGATTTGATAAATTCCTAAATTGCTGAGGAACAACACTGGAATTCTTCAAAACCAAAATAGAATCATCGGATTTCAATTGTGTTTCTACATCAAAAACAAAGATATCAGCAGCAATCCTATCTACACCATTAGTCTCACCAATCATTCTGGTAATTTCCGTGTCCCAATATTTCTGTGAAATGCTCAAATCGTTATTAAAAGGAGATTTATGTGTCATCCAAGGCTGCGAAGGGTTTGTATACGCAACATTATATTGAATAAAAGCCCTGTTTTTTTCAGGTATCAAGTTTAAAAAATTTGGATTCGAAAGATGTGTAAATCCACGCTTAAACATTAAACCAGTATTTACAAATCTAGTAGGACCACCATAGACTATTTTAAAAGGTAAATCAAACTCCGGAAATTGCAACCAATTGATTCCATTGCCCGGTTGAGAAGGTTTAAAGTCAAAATCAAGGGTCTGTGAACAAGTCTGGGAATAGCTAGAAATAGAGAAAATACAAAAAATAAATATATAAAATTGTCTATTAATATATCCTAAATATTTCTTTCCTAAATTTGTAGGCATTCTATTACGTTTTATTACAAAATTAACTCAAAAAAAATGAAAAAAGTCTTAATAATCGCATTTGTTACTTTCATTTCTTTGGCTTGTAAGAAAGATAAAGTAGAACCAACAAATTTAAGCCAATCCGAATTACTATCTTTAAATAGCTGGCAATTAAGTAGATATACCGATTCAAATGGAAAAACTTTGACCAATGCTGAATTAAATATCGCCGCAATTGCATTATATGGTCTACAATTTGAATTCAGGGCAGATAAAGAGACTAGAGCCGTTGATAAAATCACAAAAAACATCTTGAATAGAGGAACTTGGGAATTATTGACAGGAAATACAGTTTTGGATATCAATATCACAAACTTTAAAGGACAATTTAAGATACTGACGCTTTCCAAAGGAAAACTAACCTTGCAAGCCAGTACAGGTAATTTCCTATCAGGTGTTGGGTCTGAAATCAACATGGAATTTATTGAATCGAAAAACTAAGAAATCAGCCTGAAAACTAGAAAATCCCGAAAAAATAATGAGCCTTAATACCGATCATATAAAACTCATATTTGGCCTAAAACTCAAACAATTACGCCAAGAAAAAGGATTTTCATTACAAGACCTCTCAAATATTTCGGGCCTTTCAATGTCTTATATCAATGAAATTGAAAAAGGTAAAAAATACCCAAAAGCAGACAAAATTTCATCTTTGGCAGAGGCTTTAGGAATTGAATATGACAGTTTGGTTTCTCTCAAACTAAACAAAAAACTTCAGCCAATTTCTAATCTACTCAAATCGAATTTTCTTACCGAAATCCCTTTTGATTTTTTTGGAATTGACCCCGCTAATTTGTTGGAAATGCTCTCGGATGCCCCTACCAAGTTAAGTGCTTTTATCAACACCATCATAAAAATTGGTAAAAGCTACAGTATGAGTGTGGAGCAATTTTATTTTGCAGTGCTTCGCTCCTACCAAGAAATGCACAATAACTATTTCCCAGAGCTTGAAGACATAGCAGAAGAATTTTTAAAAAAAAACAATATTCCTGATGAAAAAGTCATAGATGAATTTTATTTGTCTAATCTACTTTCTGATCAATATGGAATAATCATTGAATTTTTCGATGAGAAAGATTATCCTATTTTAGGTTCGATTAGGTCAGTATTTATCCCTAAATCGAAAAAACTTTTAATCAACAAAAGAATATCATCTGACCAAAGAGCATTTACTTTGGCAAGAGAAATGGGTTTCCTATATATGAATCTCAAAATGAGGCCTATGACATCTTCTTGGATTCAGGTAAACTCTTTTGAAGAAGTATTTAACAATTTTCAAGCTTCATATTTCGCAGGAGCAATTCTCATTAAAAAAGAACCTTTAGTTCAAACTTTAAAACAGCTTTTTGCATCAGAAAAATTCTCAGAGAAAAAACTAATTGACTTAATAAATAAATTCCAAACCACTCCTGAGACTTTACTTCACAGGGTTTTTAGTATTCTTCCTAATTCTTTTGAAATTGACAAACTGTTTTTTTTGAGATTTGAGGCACCGATGGGCTCAAAAGATTATGTTTTAACAAAAGAGCTGCATCTATCAAAATTGCATGACCCACAAGAAAGCAAAAACGAAAACTATTGCCGTAGATGGGTTTCTCTAAAAATACTTGACGACCTCTCATCTTTACAAAAAAACCAAAAAGAAGAATTGTTGGTACAAGCACAAGTGTCAGATTATGAAGATGCTGGTAATCAATACTTTGTAATATCTATTGCTAGACCTTTAAATATTCTGGAAAGCACAAATGTAAGTGTGAGTATTGGTTTTGAAATATCTCAAGAGGTAAGTCAAAAAATCGCTTTCTTGAGTGATCCAAAGGTAAGACACCAAAAGGTAAATCAAACATGTGAAAAATGTTCAATTTTTGATTGTAAAGAAAGAGTTGCTGCACCAACTATTCTACAGAAAAAAAGGCATATAAACCAAATGAAGGAGGCCATCTCAAAGCTAATTTAATCGTTTAAATCTCTTCGGCTTCAACCAATTTAACCTCAGGAACCATTGATGTCAAAAGACGTTCAATACCTGATTTGAGCGTGATAGTTGCAGATGGACATCCACTGCATGACCCTTGAAGGAACACTTTCACCAATCCTGATTCTTCGTCAAAAGATGAAAAGTTAATAGCTCCACCATCAGATTCAACAGCTGGACGGACGTATTGATCTAAAGTAGCCTTGATTTTGGCAACTACAGAAGAGTCATTGGCATCTACAATTAAGGTATTGGAATCTATAGTTTTTTGAGCAAAAACGGAGTTGTTCTCATCAAAAAATATCTTCAGGAATTTTTTTAGATCAAATAAACACTCTTCCCATTCAATATCTGAATCTTTGGTGATAGTAATAAAGTTAGAAGACAAAAATACCCTTTGAACAAAATGAAACTGAAAAATATCTGCTGCCAATGGGGAAGCTTTAGATTCATCCATGGCTGATGCCATATCAGGATAATCGAAAGAAAGGCCTTCAGGTACTATTTCAAAGTTCAAAACAAACTTCATTGA
>JAIPAJ010000181.1 GCA_021740125.1 Leadbetterella sp.
TACAATACCCATCGAACGTCGACTAGACCCCGCTGAACCCAAAGCCAAGGCAATTGGCAATGCTCCAAAAGTGGTTGCCAAGGTCGTCATAAGAATAGGTCTCAAACGTAAAGTTGCAGCCTCAACTGCCGCTTTGGCTTTTGGATACCCTTTTTCTTGCAATTGATTTGCAAATTCCACAATCAATATTCCATTTTTAGTAACCAAACCTATCAACATAATCATACCAATTTGGCTGAAAATATTAAGTGTCTGATCAAATAGCCAAAGAGATAAAACGGCTCCAGCTATAGCCAAAGGCACAGTAAACATGATGATTAGTGGATCGACGAAACTTTCAAACTGAGCTGCGAGAATTAAGAAAACCAAAATCAGTGCAAGTCCAAACGAGAATAATGTGTTCGATGAGCTCTCCGCAAAGTCTCTTGATGAACCAGTTAGTGCTGTTCTTACCTTTTCATCACCCAATTTATCTCTAATTTCATCCATAGCTTTTATACCGTCAGCAATGGTTTTTCCTGGAGTTAGACCCGCTGATACAGTGGCACTCATATAACGATCGTAATGATACAATTGTGGTGGACTACTATTTTCTTCCACTTTCACTATATTGTCTAACTGAACGAGTTCACCTTGGCTGTTTTTTACATACATGCTTTTGAGGTCAAGTGGCTCATTTCTGTCGCCTCTTTCAAACTGACCAATTACTTGGTACTGCCTTCCATTCATAGTAAAATAACTAAACCTTTGACCAGCGAACGCCAATTGCATAGTTTGTGCAACATCTGCTACCGCTACTCCCAAGCTTTTCGATTTTTCTCTGTCTATTTTAATTGAAAGTTCTGGTTTACTGAACTTGAGGTTTACATCTGTAGTAGTAAACACTGGGCTTTTTTGAACTTCGTCCATGAATTTTGGAAGATATTCTCTAAGTTTTGCGAAGTCAGGAGCCTGAATTACGTACCCTACTGGTAAACCACCACGTTTGTTAACTGCTATTGTTTGCTGCTGATTGACAAACGCTCTGGCGTCAGGCAATTTCTTCAATAAGTTAGAAACTACTTCTGATACTTCTGCTTGTGATTTTGTTCTTTGGTCTTTTGGATAAAGTGCAATTCTACTAAACCCTGTATTTGAAGCCCCTGAGCCCCCAAATGAAGGGGCAGTCATGGTCATTACTCCTGCAAGTTCTGGAACAGAATCCTTCATCATCTTACCTGCTTTCTGAATATATTTGTCCATATAATCATAGGAAGAACCCTCTGGACCTGTGAATTGAACCTGCAAGGCACTTCTGTCATCCAAAGGTGCCAATTCTGATTTTAATTCTCCCCAGAAAAAGTAAACCATTCCAAAAATGACCACCATAATAGGCATAACTAACCATTTCTTGGTCAAAAAATTGAGAAGGCTACTCTTGTAATTGGATTCCATGCCTTCAAAGAAAGGCTCTGTTATATTATAAAACTTCGACTTTTTGATAGTTTTTCTATTCAGATAAGCATTCAGCATTGGAGTCAATGTGAGCGATACAAATGCAGAAATAAGGACCGCACTGGAGAGTACTATACCAAACTCTCTGAAAAGCTTTCCTACAAAACCTTCCATGAAAATTACAGGTAGAAAAACCGCAGCAAGAGTAACCGATGTAGAAATTACAGCAAAGAAAATCTCATTGGCACCTTTAACAGAGGCTTCAATAGGATTCATTCCTTCTTCTATCTTTTTAAATATATTTTCAGTTACCACAATTCCATCATCTACAACCAAACCCGTCGCTAAAACGATGGCTAAAAGTGTAAGAACATTTATAGAGAATCCAAAAATGTACATTATAAAAAATGTACCAACTAAAGATACAGGAATATCAATCAGTGGTCTAACTGCCACAATCCAATCTCTAAAAAATAAGAAAATAATTATAACCACCAAAATAATGGCAATAGCTAGAGTTTCCACAACTTCCTCTACCGACTGCTTTACAAAAGTGGTATAGTCTAATATAGTACCTAGTTTAATATCAGGAGGTAATGTCTTTTCGATTTCTGCTTTCCTTTTGTAAACTTCTTTGGCTATATCTAAATAGTTAGCTCCTGGCTGAGGTTGAACAGCAATTCCGCACATGGGTATCCCGTTCCATCGAAGTATGGTCTCAAGGTTTTCAGCTCCAATTTCTGCGTATCCAATATCCCTAAATTTGATAATTCTATCACCTACGTTTTTAACTATCATATTGTTAAAATCTTCGGCATTGGTGAATCTACCAACTGTTTTTACAACAAGTTCTGTACTGGTACCTTGAAGTTTTCCTGAAGGCAATTCCACATTTTCTCTATCCAATGCAGATTTTACATCTTGTGTCGTTACACCCATTGACGCTAGTCTATTAGGGTCCATCCAAAGTCTCATGGCGTACCTTTTGAAACCCCAAATACGTATTTCACTTACCCCTTCGATGGTCTCCAAACGAGGAGAAACTACGTTTTCTGCATAATCACAAACATCCAAAATGTTTCTTGAATCACTATTTAAGGATAAGGAGAGAATAGTTTCGGCGTTTGCATCAGCTTTTCTTACAGTTGGCAAGCCATCAAGATCTCTTGGCAAAATAAATGCTGCTTGAGAAACTTTATCTCTAACATCGTTGGTGGCTTTTTCCATGTCCACGTCAAGATTAAATTCTATGGTAATGTTAGAATTTCCTTGATTAGAACTAGAACTTACTGATCTAATTCCTTCAACACTGTTTAACGCTTTTTCCAGAGGTTCAGTTATCTGCGACTCTATAATGTCGGCATTTGCTCCAGGATAGCTAGTACCCACGTTTACAATTGGAGGATCAATTGACGGATATTCCCTTACACCTAAATATTGATAGCCAATGAACCCAAACAATAATATGAGTAGGTTCATTACAATTGCCAAAACTGGCCTTTTGATTGATAAGGTTGATATTGACATAATTAATTGTTTTTAGTAAATACTGGACTTCCTGCTTTTAATGTCATTAACCCACTTGTAATTAATGAGTCTCCCAAGCTTAAGCCGCTCAAAACCTGTAAATTGCTGGCATCACGTAGGCCAGTGATTATATTCACTTCTTGAGCTTTGCCATTTCTTTTTATAAATACTTTTTTACCGTCTGCTATAGGAATAACTGTTTCGGTTGGTATCATAATAGATTGTGTTGTACTTAAATTCAACAAAACTTTTATAAACATACCTGGCATTAGATTATTTCCACCATTTTGTGAGATAGCACGCACTTTCAAAGTTCTCAGAGCCTCATCTACTTTTGGATCAATGGCTACTATTTTGGCAGAGTATTGATTATTTGATCCATCTGTTTGAAATTGAATTACTTTTCCTAGTTTTACTTCAGAAACATATTTCTCAGGAACAGTAAAGTCCAATTTAATTGGATTGAATTGGACAATAGTCGAGATCACTGTAGCTGGGGTCACATAAGCCCCTAAAGATATATTTTTTAAACCTACTTTTCCAGAGAATGGAGCTCTAATTTCAGTTCTTTCCAATTGAACTTTTAACAAGTCTTTGTCTGCTTTAAGTGTAAGAACTCTGTTTTGTGAAATTTCGTATTCTTCTCTACTAATCGCATTAATGTCTAATAGTTTCTTCTGACGTGCTTCTATTTGATTAGCAAGTTTTTCCTCCAATTCTATTTTTCTTAATTGAGCAAGAATGTCATCGTCTTTGATTTTGGCTATTAAATATCCTTTTGGAACTATTGAGCCCTCAGGAATGCTAAGTTTTACAATTTTTCCTGAAATTTCACTCTTTATTTCTACTTCTTCATTTGCAATTGTAGTTCCCGAAGAAAAAACTGTTTTTTGAGAATTGCCCAGGCCTATTACAATAGTAGTTACCCGCATAGGTTTTGCATCGCCGCCCTTTCCAGCTGCAGCAGCATTTCCTGGTTTTTTGTCTCCAGGTTTATCAGATTTTTGTTCAGAGCTTCCGTTAAAAAAGAAAATTTTACCTAAAATCAAGGCTAAAATTAAGCCAGCTGCTATTAAAAGAGGACGCATATGTGTTGTCTTAAATGGTTTTTTGCTACAATTACTATAAAAATGGCCAAAGTCAAACTATAGAATGGATAAGGCTTACATTTTTATAGACAAAAATAAGTTATTAAGAAACTAATAACAAGCCGTTTTTTTATTTGTCTTTTTTTGTCTTTATTTGATTTTTGTAAGCTGAATATACCCCATTTATGTTTAAAAAATCAGGAAAAGAGATAATGGCCGCTGCCTTATTGATGGCAACTTCCGCTATTGGCCCAGGTTTCTTAACCCAAACCACGGTTTTTACTGAAAAACTCCTTTATAATTTTGGATTTGTTATCATTGTGTCCATAATGATTGATGTGGTCGCACAGGTTACCATTTGGCGAACCTTGACTTTCTCAAATCTCAAAGCCCAACAATTAGGAAATATTTTGCTTCCAGGATTGGGAAACCTTTTGGCAGTTTGTGTGGCATTTGGAGGCTTGGTTTTCAATACTGGAAATTTTGCTGGGGCGGGTATGGGTATTAATGCCATGTTTGAGATACCCAATGAATGGGGTATCTTAATAACCGCCTTAATAGTTTTCTATCTTTTTTTCTCTGAAAATAGCCTTAAAAAACTGGACTATGTGGTAAAATTCTTAGGTATTTTGATGTTGGTTTTGATTTGCATAATGATTTTTTCAGCCAAAATAGATTTCACAAAACTCATTAGATTTAGCCTTTTACCAGAAGTTTTTGATATTAAATCTACCATTACACTTATAGGTGGCACAGTTGGTGGGTACATCACATTTGCAGGAGCTCAACGACTTATGGATGCTGGATTGGTAGGAGAGGAGCATTCCTCAGAAGTTATTAAAAGTGCTTCAATAGGAATTTTATTTACAGGCATTTTACGGTATTTTCTATTCATTGGTACACTCTCAGTTGTACTTACTGGCTTGAGCTTAGATGCATCAAATCCAACAGCATCTGTATTTACTGCTACTTTTGGTAGTGCAGGCAAAGTGCTTTTCGGTCTCATGATTTGGGCCGCTTCTATTACTTCGGTAATTGGAGCTACTTACACTTCAATTGCATTTCTAAAGGACTTTCATCCCGTTTTTGTGCAAAAAAAGAAGTTATTTGCCTTAATATTTGTTTTGGTTTCTGTTGCTGTTATTCTGATTTTTGGAAAACCCGTGAACTTGCTACTTTTCGCTGGTTATATCAATGGATTCATTTTGCCGGTTGGTCTAGCAATAGTATTATTAAGTATTAGAAATAAAAGCATATTCAATAAGTTTAAATATCCAGTTTTGCTACAGTTTGTAGCTTGGATGATTTTATTGATATTGTCTGGTTTTGCAATTTATAGTCTGTTTTGAATTTTATTTTAATCTAATCTATTCCTTTAGAAATATTTTTATCCTAAATTTGTAGAAAAAAGAAGAATAATATGTTTGGATATCAATTTCCCACTTGGTTACCTATTTTGTTTTTTGTTGTGTTACTTTCTGGTGCTTTTTTGGTTGGCAAATGGTTGGTTAAAAACGACAGAAATTACAAAGGAATAGGAAGAAAGTAATTTTATATACTTTTATTGAAAAATCCCTTCACTCAGGTGGTAAACATTTGCTGTAGGGATTTTTTTATGAATTACTCTAGCCATTATGCTACTTCTGATGCCATTGGAACACACAATTACTAAATTTTCCTTGGTTTCAATTTCTCCAATTCTGTTCGATATTTCATGGGCAGGAATGTTGACACCACCCATATTTTTCTCCAAAAATTCTTCCCGCTCTCGAATATCTACGACAAGGAAATTTTTCAATTTTTCAATATCACTAAGTTCTATTTCAATAATTTGCTTCATTATAATAAATTTTCATCTGCAAAGCTAAAATACCCATTGTCAGTAAAAATAATGTGATCCGAAAACGTTATATCTAGAATTTCCGCTCCGTGCTTTAGCACTTTCGTGAGTTTTTTATCCGCTTCGCTTGGTTTTAGATTTCCACTTGGGTGATTATGGCATATGATAATAGAACATGAAAGTTGCTCTAATGCCAGTTTGAAAATCATTTTGGGATCTGCAATCGTACCTGTTAAGCCTCCTGAACTTATCTGAATTACTTTTATCACTTCTAGGTTTCTATTCAGACAAATCATCCAAAACTGCTCATGATTGAGGTCCATCATGAAAGGTTTCAAAATATCGTAAGCTTCTCTGGAAAATTTAACCTTTTCTTTTTTTACTTGTTCAGTATCTTTTCTTCTTCTAGCCAACTCCATTGCTGCCACTATGCTTATTGCTTTTGCTTCACCGATTCCTTTAAATTTCATGAGTTCAGATACACCCATTTTGGCAAGTTCATTGAGATTATTTCCGGTAGACTGCAAAATAAGTTTGGACAAATCCACCGCAGACATTTCTCGATTCCCAATTCCAATCAAAATCGCTAATAATTCTGCATCTGAAAGGCTGTTTTTGCCTTTGTTTAATAGTTTCTCTCGCGGCTGATCATCTTCAGCCCAGGCCTTTATACCAGATTTTAAGTTGTAGGACATGTTTTGTTATGTTTTTTTAATAAAACTAAACAAAAAAAGGCTGACTTAAAAAAGTCAGCCTTCAAAATAATATTTTTCGAAAAATTAAGCTGCCAAAGCATTTACATGCTTAGTCAATGAAGACTTAAGGTTAGCTGCCTTATTTTTGTGAATTACATTCTTACGAGCCAATTTATCAACCATTGAAGAAACTGCTTTCAACAATGTAGACGCCTCAACTGCATCTTTAGAAGCTCTCAATTTTCTGATAGCCGTTCTAGTAGTTTTATGTTGGTAACGATTTCTTAAACGTTTAGCTTCGTTTGATCTGATTCTCTTTAATGCTGACTTATGATTTGCCATCTGAAATATTTAATTAATTCTTATTTGTCTATTCTTTCGGACTGCAAAATTAAGAAATTATTTCGATATCTAAAAAAATATCTACAAAATATTCATTAAAGATTTAAGTTTTAATTGTTTCGTTGTTTCTTGAATTACTTTTTGAGATAAAATCAACCTGATTTGGCTAAATTTGCTCCTTATGTTTAATAAACTTCACTAACAATGACCAAAAAACTAGGCCTCATTTTGTTGATATTTGTTGGATTTTCCTGTAAAATATCCCAAAGCAATAAAAATTACACACCTGTTCCATATTCAATTTTTGATTTTTTCCATTATGAAAAGTCAAAAAAAGCAATGGTTTCAGTTCACCGTGGCGGTGGTGAATTGAAAGGTTTACCAGAGAATTGCCTCGAATCTTTTGATTATATTTCCAAAAAAATACCTTGTATAATTGAGTGTGACATAGAAATGACCAAAGACTCGGTGATGGTATTGATGCATGATAAATCACTTGATCGTACTTCTACCGGAAAGGATTTGGTCTTTAATAATACTTTTGAAACCTTAAAAAAGCTCAATTTAAAAGACAATTTTGGAAATGTGACTGATTATAAAATACCAACTTTGGAAAAAGCATTAAAATGGGGGAAAAACAAAGTTATTTTCACGCTAGATGTAAAGAAAACGACACCCTTCAAAAAGGTGATAGAAATGGTAAACCAGCAAAATGCACAAAACTATGCAGTGATAATAACTTACAATGCCAATGAAGCTATTGAAGTGTACAAACTAGATCCCAATTTGTTGATTTCTGTAAGTATCATGCAAATATCTGATTATGAGAGACTTCATCAAGCTGGAATTCCTGATAAAAACATGGTTGCATTTATAGGCACCAGAGAACCCAAACCTGAGCTTATTGATTTTTTGCATAAGAAAGGTATTATGTGTATCTTGGGAGTATTAGGCAATTTGGACAAAAAAGCTGCAGCCCGAGG
>JAIPAJ010000182.1 GCA_021740125.1 Leadbetterella sp.
TAAATAACCCAAAGCTTTTTCACTAACATATTTGTGGCTGGTTCCATGGAAACCATATAATCTGATGTGATATTTTTCGTAAAGTTCCTTAGGAATGGCATATCGATGAGCTTTTTCAGGAATACTTTGGTGAAAAGCCGTGTCAAAAACCGCCACTTGTTTGGCATCGGGAAATATTTTTTCGGCCACCTCTATTCCTTCCAAATTAGGTGGATTGTGTAAAGGAGCCAAACTGGCCAGTTGATGTATTTTTTCTTTTATTTCGTTGGTAATGAGTGTAGTGTCTGAAAAATGTTTGCCTCCATGCACCACCCGATGACCAATAGCGTCAATTTCTTTTGAACTAGAAATCACGCCTAAATCTATAGCTAACAAAAAAATAGCAACCAACTCCAGAGCTTGATGGTGGTCAAGGATTTTTAATATTTTAGTATCTTTGTTTTTTATGGAATCAAAACTATATTTGGCGTCATCCATTCCGATTCGCTCGACCAATCCGGAAGCGATTACACTTTCATCGGGCATAGCAATTAACTGAAATTTTAGCGATGAACTTCCCGAGTTAATAACTAATATTTTTTTCATAAATCTTGTGCTTGAATGGCCGTAATGATGACCGTATTGTACACATCGTCTACAGTACAACCTCTGCTGAGGTCGTTTACTGGTTTGTTAAGTCCTTGAAGCATAGGTCCTATGGCCAACGCTCCGGTTTCTCTTTGAACGGCTTTGTAAGTATTGTTTCCTGTGTTGAGATCTGGAAAAATTAAAACACTCGCTTGCCCGGCTACTTCAGAATTGGGCAGTTTACTTTTTCCTACTTCCATGTCTACTGCTGCATCATATTGTATCGGTCCTTCGATTTTCAAGTCTGGCCGCATTTTTTTTACAATTTCGGTGGCTTCTCTTACTTTTTCTACATCTTCTCCTTTTCCTGAAGTGCCAGAAGAGTAGGAGAGCATGGCTATTTTAGGTTCTATTCCAAATGCCAAACTACTTTCCGCAGATGAAATGGCAATTTCGGCCAGTTCTAGTGCAGTAGGGTTGGGGTTGATAGCACAGTCGCCGAAGACAGAAACCCTGTCTTCCAAACACATAAAGAAAACAGAAGAAACGATATTTACGCCAGGACGGGTCTTTATAAACTGCAAAGCTGGCCTTATAGTATGCTGCGTGGTATGTACGGCACCCGACACCATGCCATCTGCATGACCTTTGTGAATCATCATCGTGCCAAAATACGAAACATCGGCCATAAGGTCTTTGGCTATGTCAATGTTTACATTTTTGTGTTTACGTAGCTGGTAAATGGTTTCTACATAATCTTCAAAATTTGGAGATTTTACTGGATCAACTACGTGCAATTTGCTAAAATCAAGAGAAATGCCATGCTGAATCGCTTTTTCTTTGATTTGTTCAGGATTTCCTAAAAGAGTAATCTCCACTAAATCAGATTTGATTAACCTTGCCGCGGCCTGTATAATTCTCTCATCAGCACCTTCAGGCAATACAATATGCTTTCTATTTTTTTGAGCTTTTCTAATTAAACTATACTGAAACATCCGTGGAGTAAGCCCTTTATTTTCAAACTGCATGAGTTTTTCTAGTAGAGCTCCGATGGGTACATTATGTTCAAAAGTTTCGATAGAAGTCCGGATTTTTTTACTGTTGGAAGCATAAATATTTGATTTTAAATCACCTACAAGATTGGCGACTTGGAATGTTCCTTCTTCAACGGTCAAAATAGGTACAATTTGAGGCGAACCCTCAATCAGTTTAATGATAGGTTCCTCAGGCAAAAGGCCGCCGGTCAATATAATTCCAGCTATTCGAGGATAACTTTTCGAAATATTGGCTTGCAAAACTCCTAAGATAATATCGGCTCTGTCTCCAGGTGTTATTACTAAGTTGTCTTCTTTTATTTGTGGGAGATAATTTCGGAGTTGCATAGCTCCTACACCTATGGATCCAATTTGGTTTTCCATAAATTCTTCACCAAACAGAATTTTGGCGTTCAACTCATTCGCCACCTCTTTCATGGTTGGGTTTAACAATGAATCGATTCTTGGAATAGCGTAAGCTTCAGTATCTTTTGGAAGAAAGCTTCTCATCGCTGCATTGGCCACTTCAAGGTTTTCAGACAAGATTTTATTGTTGATAATGGCTATAATCTGAACCTCCTTTTGGTGATAGGAGTTGTAAGCAAGCTTCATATTTGCTGTCAATTCCTCTTTTGACTTCCCTACGCCATTTCCTATTAAAATTACAGGAAGACCTAAGTTTTTGGCTATCAGTACGTTGATATCGAGTTCTACCAGATTTCCATCTCCCGTAAAGTCGGTACCTTCAACCAACACAAAGTCGTATTGTTCTTCTATCTGTTTATATTTTGAAATAATTAGGTCTATCAATTCACCAGTTTCTCCGCTATTTATTAGGTTAACAGCATCTATTCTCGTGATACCAACTACTTGGTCATAAGTAAGTTTGAGATTGAAATGTGAAAGCATAATCTGGGTATGATTATCTTTTTCTCCACCTTCAACAATTGGCCTGAAATATCCAACTTTGGGCATTTTTCCCAATAAATTCTGCATCAACCCCAGTGAAACCAGAGATTTTCCGCTGTGATCTTCTATGGAAGCTATATAAATTCCTTTTGTCATTTTTTCTTTGGTTTGGCACAAAATTAACCTCGAAATTAAACCTAATTAATATAGCAAATCATTAAAAAATGCTTCATTGGTCATAAAAAATAGCGGAATGTTTTATTGATTGAATCTTAAATTTATTCCATAATAATTTTGTTGTCTCTGTCGATGTTGGTTCGGGTGTCAAAAACGAAGTCCACAAATTTGGCATCTCCTGGCTCTCCTTTTACTAGCACTTTTGTTCTGCCAAGTTCTAGACCATCAGTATCCATTACTTTCATGGTAACATTTCTATTGATTTTTTTGTCAAAAATCATATAAACATTTAGCATGTTGTGTCTGCCTCCTTTGCTACCCAAAGTTATTTTTCCTGTCGACAAACCTCTGTTTTTAAGGTTTTCTGATAGGTCAATTTTAATTTTAGTAGCTTGTTCAATCCCCGATTTTACGCTTTTAGCAATGGTTGCAGCAGACTTTCCAACAGTTTGTCCTGCATCAGCAAGTTTTTCGTTTCCTTCCTCGGTTTGACAAGAAAATAATACTGCTTGACCAAATAGTAAGATTATAAGTAGATTTTTCATTTGTTAAATATTGTTTTTTATGATAATTATTCATTTATAACCAAAACCAAATATTGATTTTTTATAGCTAAACGGCTAATTTTATTTTTTGGTAAGTTTGGCGGTAAAGTTAGTTCTTTCCATGAATTTGTTATTTCTTCAAAAAAGTAAAGTCTCTCGTTTTTGGAACCAAGCAATATCCCATTTTTATCCCAAGCATTGTATTGTTCGGATTCTGATAAAGCATCAGCATAAACTGAAATCGTCTGATTTTCTGGATTCAATAGTTTTACTTTCCAGGTTTCACCCTCTTTTTCAACAAAACTAAATACATTTTTAGAAGGCACATAATGCAATGACCTACCGATGTTCTTTCCCAAAACTGTGCTTTTTTTTGTGCTAATATCAAATTGTTGCAGCGTATTTGGTTCACCTAAAACAAAAGTAATCAACTGGTTATCAGGACTCCAAGCGTGGTATCCAATTTTTCCTGTTTTTTGAGATTCTAATATTATCTCTGATTCTTCTGGATTTTTTATCGAGAATTTCACCAAATCTTGGTCTCCATTTGATTTTCTTTGAACTATACAGGAAAAAAACTTTTTGTCTGGTGTTACAGTAGGGGAGTATTCAGAATCCTCAGTGTTTGTGATTTGAGTAAGCTTTTTTGAGTTGTAGTTATAAGCATATATGTCGGTTTTACCACTTTTTTGAGAACTAAAATAAATCAATGATTTGGTGGGATGAAAACTTGGTTGATTGTCGTAACCAGTTCTATTAGAGATATTTACGGGGTTTTGAATATTAAACCCATTCGTTGTTTTATGGATTTCAAACAAGTATATTTCTGTGCCATTTTGAGCGAATGAAATAACTTGGAAACAAAAGACGAAAAATAGTATTTTCATAAATTTGGTTTTACTTCTAGTTTGGCACTTAGTGTTTCCCAAAAATACTATTTTTGATTGATTTGTTTAGATTAAGTTTCAGAAAATACCTTGACTTAGCCCTTTCTCTCCCCCAGCCACTTAATAGGTTTATATTTTAACCCAAAACCAGTTTCGGTCTTTCTTTTTATGTAAGAAATAGCTTCTTCCACATCATTTGTAATGAGGAACAAATGCTCATCATCTTTAGATATGGTTTTCTTTTCTATCATATATTTTATGTGATCAATGATATTTGAATGAAATCCATCATCAAAAATAACCACTGGAAACTTCTCTATTTTCCCAGTCTGAATGAGTGTGAGTGCCTCAAAAAACTCATCTAAAGTTCCAAATCCTCCTGGACAAATAACAAAAGCGTACGAATACTTTATAAGAAGTGTTTTTCTAACAAAGAAGTATTCAAAATCCATCCATTTGTCGAGGTATGGATTTGGCTTTTGCTCAAATGGCAGCACTATATTGCATCCCACCGATTTTCCGCCAACATCTTTTGCTCCACGGTTGGCAGCTTCCATAATACCTGGGCCACCACCGGTCAATATGGTAAAACCAAGTTGTGCCAATCCTGCTCCAAGTTTTCGGGCGTCCTGATAATATTTGTTTTCTTCGGTAAATCTTGCTGAACCAAACACTGTAACACATGGCCCAACAAAATGTAAGGTCCTAAAGCCAGTAATAAATTCTTTGAATACTTTGAAAGCAAACTTGAAATCTGTCCATCTTGATTTTGGGCCTTCTAAAAACTCGATTTCTGTGTGAGGACTACCTCCCATTATATTGTCAATTTTGTTGTATTTGAATTAACCTACTTTAAAACCCTCTTTCAGACCTACTGTTTTGTTGAAAACTAGTTTTTTAGATGAAAAGTCGGTGTCAGGCACAAAATAACCATTTCTCATAAATTGATATCTATCACCAGGTTTGGCGTCTTTTAGTGAGGGTTCAACGTAAGCCGTTAAAACCTCAAGAGAATTCTCATTGATGTATTCTTTGAAATCGCCTTCTTCTGAACTGGGGTCTTCTACTTTAAAAAGCCTATCATAAATTCTGATTTCAGATTCTATACCTTCCGTTGCACTTACCCATTGAATCACCCCTTTTACCTTTATGCCGCTTTCGTCAGCACCACTTTTTGAGGAAGGTATGTAGCTGCAATGAAGTTCTTTTATGCTACCGTCTTCATTTTCAATTGCTTCGTCGCACTGAATGATGTAAGCACCTTTAAGCCTTACCATTTTGCCTGGAGAAAGTCTGAAGTATTTAGCAGGGGGTTCTTTCATGAAATCTCCCTGTTCTATATAAATTTCCTTTGTGAAATTCACCGTTCTATGTCCTGATTCTAGATCTTCTGGGTTGTTTTCAAGACTACAAGGTTCTACAACTCCATCAGGTAGGTTGGTTATAACCACTTTTAAAGGTTCAAAAACTGCCATTACTCTTGTGGAGGTTTTGTTGAGGTCTTCTCTAACAAAAAACTCTAACAAGCTGACATCTATTAGGTTATCGCGTTTCTGAATACCTATTCTATCACAAAAATCTACGATAGATTTGGGTGTGTAACCGCGTCTTCGCATTCCAGAAATGGTTGGCATTCGTGGGTCGTCCCAGCTGTTTACATGACCTTCGTTTACCAGTTGAAGCAGCTTTCGCTTGCTCATAACCGTGTAGGTAAGGTTCAAGCGAGCAAATTCATATTGTTTAGATGGGAAAATCTCTAACTGTTCTAAAAACCAATCGTACAGTTCTCTGTGCGAAACAAATTCGAGTGTACAAATTGAATGCGTAATTCCTTCTATCGAATCAGATTGGCCATGGGCAAAGTCATACATGGGATAAATACACCATTTGTTGCCAGTACGGTGGTGTTCTGCAAACTTAATTCTATAGATGATAGGGTCACGCATGAGCATATTGCTCGAGGACATGTCTATTTTTGCTCTTAATACTCTACTTCCTTCGGCAAAATCGCCATTGGCCATACCATCAAATAGGCTCAGATTTTCTTCTACCGTTCTGCTTCTGTATGGACTTTCATCTCCAGGAGCGTTCGGGGTTCCTTTTTGAGTGGCCATTTCCTCAGCAGAGCTGTCATCTACATAGGCTAGGCCTTTGGTAATGAGTTTTTTTGCATATTTAAAAAGTTGGTCAAAATAGTCAGACGCATACATTTCGTTGGTCCAGCTGAATCCCAGCCAACGCAAATCATTTTTGATAGAATCTACATATTCTGTGTCTTCGGTTACTGGATTGGTGTCGTCAAAACGAAGATTAGTGCCACCACCATATTTTTGAGCTAGTCCGAAATTTAAACAAATGGATTTGGCATGGCCTATGTGTAAATAGCCATTAGGTTCTGGAGGGAAACGTGTAAGCAACCTGCCATTATGTTTTCCTGATTTTAGATCAGCTTCGACGATTTCTTCAACGAAATTCAAACTACGTTCTTTAATTGTTTCTGACATACTCGATGTTTGTTGTACCGAAAAGCTAATTTATAAAAAGCACGTCTAATATTGTATTTTGAGTTTTGTGTTTTGCAAAGGCAACTTGGTTTAATCCTAAAAAATATATTGATTTTATAATAAATCTGAATATCTGTAAAAAAAACCAAAAATTATCTGATACCTACATTTGTATCATTTCCCCTGAAAACTGGCTTCTCTTTTTTGTAAAAAAGCCATTACCCCCTCTGCAAAATCATGACTATAACCACATTGCGTTTGGCCTTCTGCTTCAAGGTTAAGGACACCTTCAAGGTCATTTTCAAATGATTTATTTAAAATATTTTTCATCAAGCCAATACTTTTTGTGGCTGATTTAGCATAAAAATCTGCCATTTTTTCCACTTCCTCATTTAAAAACGCAGTATCAACAATTTTGTTTACCAAGCCAAGCTGAAGTGCCTCTTCCATAAATACTTTCCTACCGGTACTACAAAGTTCAAAGGTCTTCAAGGTTCCTATTAATCTCGGTAAAAAATACATCGAACCCGCATCTGGAAGTAATCCTATTCCAACGAAAAGTTCTGTCAAATAGGTGTCTTTGTCTGCAATTATCACATCACATGCCAGAGCAAGTGACATTCCAGCACCAGCGGCCATTCCGTTTAGTTTACATATTATGGGCTTTTTCAAAGCCTTCATACCCGTAATTAGTGGATTATAAGTAGCCTTTAGGACATTGCCAAGGTTCGAGTCTGTTATTCCAGATTTTAAATCTGCCCCAGAACAAAAGGCTTTTCCACTTCCACCAGAAAGTATGACTACTCTAATTGATTCATCGTTTTGACAATTAGTTATAGCCTCATTTAGCTCAGTTAATAGCTTGTTATTGAGTGCATTAAAAACTTCGGGGCGATTGAGGGTAATATAGCACTTACCATCCTTCACTTCATAGAGGAGCGTGTCAAACATTTGATTTTTTATTTAATGATGAAAATCAAATTTCGTTAATTTATTCTGAAATCAAAAATTAAGGCGGGATATTGATGAAATTGTGTTGGTTTTTGGAATTATAAAGGCAATAGGGTTCTTGCTGCTAAATTATAATTTAGCACAAATATTTACAACATGTTTGAATTTTTTGCTCTTCAATCATTTGTATTGGTATGGTCTTGAATAGTTTGACGGTTTGTCTTTTTTACCTAAAGTTAAAACCACTACCCCAACAGCCAAAGCTGCCAATCC
>JAIPAJ010000183.1 GCA_021740125.1 Leadbetterella sp.
CCACCAAGTCGGCACACAAAGCCACTACATTTGGGTGGCTTTCACCCAGCTCAGTCATGGCATCACCAAAACCCGAGCGAGTATCTTTTGATTCTGTATATGTATATTTTTTCATCGTATTAAATTACTGATTAGATAATGATTTTAATTTTTTAATAAAATATTTTGCACTGTCACAATTTGGATGGTTTGCTGCATTTTCGATTGAGAAACCGTTGTTGAGCATTCTGGCAGCAAAAATCAATTTGTCGCCAATACCTCTATTGTTTTTTTCTAAACTAATTTGTTTTAAATGTTTAAAAGGATTCTCAACTTTCTCTGGAAATTCTATTGAAACTTTTTCGGAAGAAAATACCTTTTGCAAAGCTTCAGAATCTGCAAGAAACCAAGATTCCATAGTTTTTTCAACTATTATTTTTTGAACAGAATCTGAATTTATTTCATTTCTGGCTAAAACAATACATTCTAAATCCTCCAAATCTCTGATAACAAAAATATGCTTCGCACCTTTTTCCTTTAAAATATCAATAAGGGAATTGAGTTTTTGGGAATTCTTAAAAACATCTTTGCCCATATTTCCTTTCGCTGGGAATAAAGTTGGAATAGCCTCCAAATTATTTGATGCCAGGAATTCATTGAACATTTGAGACCTGATGATTTTCTTTTCAGTATCTCCCTCCACCAAAAAGCCAATCTTTACCATGGTGTGCCACTTCCTGTTGCACCTGATAGCCAGTATTCTGCCATATCTAAACCATGTAAATTTGTACCTTTCAATTGAGTGACTTTCGTTTCACCCTCTGCTTTATCAACCACAATAACTTCGTCAGCGGTCAAACATTCAACCAATGTTTGAGAATGGGTATTTAACCAAATATAATGTCCCTTATCTTCACAAGCTTGCCTGAAAAAATCCACCATTTTTCTAATAACAAATGGATGTAAACCATTTTCTGGTTCTTCAATACACAAAAACTGTGGCTCGTCTGATTGGTAAACGGCTGTTAATAAGGTGAAAATGTTATATGTACCATCTGAAATTAGTTTTTTTGAAAACGGATGTTCAGATTGGTTTTCATAAATATTAAAATTATTCTTTCCAGAAATTTTATCTTTATCAAATTTTATTTCTTTGAATTCTGGAATAAATAACCTTAGCCAATCAAAAAAGTCTTCTTTTTTATCTTCAATACTAATTACTCTAGAAAGAACTTTTTCGAGATTGGATGCATTTGATTTTAAAAATCGAGTATAAGACCTTTTATCTCTAACGATTCCATTGATAAAAATTCTAGAAAATAAACCAAAAAACTGGGTATAGTTTTTTTCGTCAACCTTCAAAGCTTTCGATTCCTCCAATAGCTTTATTATTTCAAATATATTTTCAATTGAAAAGTTTCGATTCTCAGCAAATGAAGCAATCCGATTATTTTCTTTATCTTCGAATTTTGGAAACAAAAAAGAAGTTGTTAGTAAATCATTTTTAAGAAGATTGGTTTTCGATAATAGTTTGATTTTATTGTCTAAATTGTCAAAACCAGAATGAATTTCTCTTTCTTCAGGAAATGCTTTTTGAAAAAAGTCTATTAAAAAAGATTTTCTATTTTTGAAAAACAATTCAATACCTTCTGCTTCATTTATTACTTTTTCATTTATTCTAGAAATAATGTTAAAAGAAAGGGAATTATTAAATTCCATTAAAACACTAATTTGGTCAGAATTATTTTTTCTAGAAAAAATTTCATCAAATTCAAAGTTTGGCAGGTTTTTACTGTGATTATTGATCAAATCAAATCCATTTTCAAAGAAATAGTTAGAAAACTCCAAAGCTTCAAAAATATTAGATTTTCCGCTTCCATTTGGCCCAACGAATACCGTAAAGGGGTTGGGTTCGTCGATAGTAATATCAACGATGGATTTAAAATTTTTAATATTTAAACTTTTTATTTTCAATTACTTATGAAATATTTTATAGTTTTTGCCTTCGACTCCGATCATTCAGCTCTTGCCTTCGACTCCGCTCAGTCAAAAACCAAATTTATGCCATATTGCCTCAGTGCCTTGATGCCTTCAAAAATCAATAATCAACTAAACTAGAAGGTAACTGAGCCAATGCTGCGGCCAATTGCTCGTCGTTTGGAGCTATGCCATGCCATTTGTGGCTTCCCATCATGAAATCTACGCCAGCACCCATTTCCGTGTAAAGCAATATCATCACTGGTTGTCCTTTTCCTGTCAATCTTTTGGCTTTTCTAAGTCCAGCAATACAAGCTTCCATGTTATTGCCTTCCTTGATTTCCATAACGTTCCATCCAAAAGCTTTGTATTTGGCTTTCAAGTCGCGGTTTGACATTACTTGCTCCGTAGAACCGTCTATTTGCTGACCGTTCAAGTCAATTATACCTACCAAATTATCGACTTTGTGGTGTGGTGCAAACTGTGCGGCTTCCCACACTTGGCCTTCTTGTTGCTCACCGTCACCCATCAAAACGTAAACTAGATTTTTGTCACCATTCAGTTTTTTGGCCATTGCTGCTCCAATACCTACTGACATACCTTGACCCAAAGATCCTGAGGCAACTCTGATGCCTGGAAGGCCTTCGTGTGTGGTTGGGTGACCCTGAAGTCTTGAATTCAATTTACGAAAAGTACTTAACTCTTCTATTCCAAAATATCCTCTTCTAGCTAAAACCGAATAAAACAAAGGCGATGTATGGCCGTTTGAGAGGAAGAATAAATCCTCATCGATTCCGTCCATTTTAAATGAAATATAGCCGCCTTTACCTTTGCGGTTATTGATTTTCATCTGTTGGAAATATAGTGCTACTACGATATCCGTGCAGCCTAATGACCCACCTGGGTGGCCGGACTTACAACCATGCACCATGCGTACGATGTCGCGTCTTACTTGGGTGGCAATGTCCTTGATTTCTGGGGTTTGCATTTAAGAATTAGAATTTTGTTAATAATCTTCACAAATTTATTAAAATATTGCTGCTAAGCCTATAATTGTTGCAAGATTAGCAAATATTTATAATAAGTGTCAAATGTACACGTAAAAATATTTAAAACAAAATATGAAAGAACTAAATATAGCAAAATGTCTGATAAGCAATAGCTTGCATTTATTCCTAGCCAAAATATGCAGTTTGTGCAACGTTTACATCTGTATTTCTTCCTTAATCAAAAATATAAAATGAAGTTAATCCTGTTTGTTTTGGTTCTCGTAACCAATTACTCTTTCGCACAACCTTCCAAAATTGATTCTTTGGTTGCCATAATTGTGGAAGCAAATGTCGTTTCTGGTTATACAAAAGGTATCAATGTGATTATATCCGAGGAATACCAAGCCTATAAAGGCCTGATAGAAATTTGCAAAACAGAGGAGTTAATAAGTCTATGCCAACATCAAAACGCTTGTGTGCGGTGTTATGCTTTTTTGGCTCTTTTGAACAAAAACAGAACTTTGGCGGAAGAAATAAAACATAAGAATAGCATTGACAATGAGAAAGTTACTCTGATAAATGGCTGTTTTGGGCAAAGGATTTCAGTTTCAGATTTCATGAAGTCTAGAGGACGAGAAATTGAAAATCCCTACGGCTTCAAATTCTAGGAAACTATCTGCTCAGAATGTCTTTTGGATTCTACTTTTTCTATAATATCCGTGATAATTCCCTTTTCGTCTATCAAGAAAGTAGTTCTGAGCGTGCCCATGTAGGTTTTTCCGTACATCATCTTCTCAGCCCAAACACCATAATCATTCACCATTTTCATGGAAGAATCATCCAAAAGATCAAATGGAAGTTCAAACTTAGTTTGGAATTTTTTGTGAGATTTAGCTGTATCTATACTTACGCCTAAAACCGTATAACCTTTGGCTTGTAGTGCTGAATAATTGTCTCTTAGGTTACAAGCTTGGGTTGTACAAGTGGGCGTGTTGTCTTTCGGATAGAAATAAATAACTATCTTATTTCCTGCAAAATCACTCAATTTTACCGTATTTCCATCTTGATTTATAGTTTCGAAGTTGGGGGCTTTTTGGCCTATTTCTAATTTCATTTTTCTGTAATTTCTGTTTCAAAAGTACCCACATTATCGCAATTGTCGGTAATTTTTAAAACCACTTTGCCTAGAAAAGGTTTTGAAGAATCTAATTTTTCCGACCAAATCATGCCATTTTTGTATTCGAAGTTCATTAAAACCCATTCGTCATTTACAAAACATGCTATAGTTTTAATGCCCGACAAACTATCCGATATTCTAAACTTAAGGCTTTCCTTGGTTAATGCTTTTGGTGAAATAGCCGGTGCATCAAGATCATAAAGTGTCTGGATTTTTCCGAATTCTCTGGTTTTAAAACTCAAAGTAGAACCTTGCCAATCACCACCTAAAAATTTCATCTTTCCTGCCTTCAAATATGCTTTGTATTTGTCAGGATAAGCTGGAAGTGTATTTTTTTGCCAAATAATATCCGCATAACCTTTAAGTGGTATGACATCATCATGTAGATTTAGCTCAGAATCATTCAAGGTAATATGGACAAAAGCATCATCAAAAAGCACATCTTTAAAGGTTGCTTTGAGGTTATCTTTGATTAAAACTGGATTCGATTTTTTTATCGCAGTGTTAACGGGTAGCATAATTGGTGCACCATTAAGCGAAATAGATTCAGGAAAACCCAATTTGAGATCTAAAACTTTGATTTTAGTTTGGCCAAGTATCTCATCAAAAGGCACTTTTGTGATTGAATTTCCTCTTAATAATTCTAAACCATTAAACTCATTATTTGGATCCGAGACTTCAATTTTCAAGAAATTATCCAAAACCTCGGTTTTAATTTTCGCAGATGAAATGATTGCAGAGTTATTTTCTTTTTCCCTAAAAATCTGGAATTCAGCAAAAACAGTATTGGCAAAGGCGTCGTTTACTCTCAATTCTACCAAGTTGGTATCACTTTCTATCTTAAATTTACCAGCCAGTTCATTAGTTTTATAGAAGTCAAATGTATTGCCTTCATCTACATAACATTTGTGTATTTTCTGACCCGATTTTGTCATTTTCTCATAATTGGCATGAATGTTCATGTCCAATTTATTGTCAAAAGCCATTTTGTCAAGTCTAAAATTATATACTGCTTTGTCGTTTACAACCAAATTTATTTGGTTAACTCCTTGACGAAAAGGGCTATTATTTGCTCTATCGTAGGTCAAGACTTCCAAGCCCAATGTTCCTTTTGCAGTGATTTTTTGAGGAATTCTATATAAGCCGTCTTTGCCTTTTACTACAGAAAAATTAAAAACTCCAAACTTACCATTAATCCTAGCCTCAGCAGACATACATTTGAGAGAAATCTGTTGAATTATTGGGGAAACGTTGTCTTTCAACTCGGCAAAACCAAACTGAGAGGGATCTAAGACGTTTTCTTCTGCATCACGAATCTCGAAATGCAAATGTGGACCAGCGGAGCCACCAGTATTTCCTGAAAGAGCAATAATATCACCTTTTTTGACCAAAAATTGATTTGGATTCAGTGTAACATCTATTTCCCATGTTTTCTGCTGATACTGTTGGATGACCAGATATTTCTGTAATGTGTCGTTGAAAACTTTAAGATGGGCATACAAAGTTGTTAAACCATTTGGATGGGTAACATAAAGGGCATTCCCATAGCCACCGTTTTGGATTTTTATGCGAGAAATGTATCCTTCAGCCGCGGCATGCACATTTTTACCTTCAACTCCACCTGTCCTGACATCTAAGCCCGCATGAAAATGGTTCGTTCGAATATCTCCAAAGCAACCCGATAAAGAGGTAATTTGACCAGGAGCTATGGGCATAATAAAGTAACCTTGAGGAAAATTTTGCTGTGCGGAAAGGGAAAAATGTATTAAAACTAGAAAAACACCAAACTTCAAAAACTTCATTTATTTTACTTCAAAATCAAACATCACACTTTCTTCAATCTTACCCACTAATCTATCTCCAATTTTTACAGGCGAAACACCTGCTGGCGTACCCGTAAATATCAAATCGCCAGTTTTTAGCGTGAAATACTGCGAAATAAAACTAATCAAATAATCAAACGAATAAAGCATCATGCTGGTATTGCCCGTTTGTTTTCTTTCTCTGTTAATATCCAAAGAAAAATTGATATTTTGCATATCAAAACCTTCCTTTGAAACAAAATCAGAGACTGGGGCTGAATCATTAAAGCCTTTAGCCAAGTCCCATGGCAAACCTTTCGCTTTCAATTTTGACTGGATATCTCTGGCCGTAAAATCGATTCCTAGACCAATTTCATCATAATATTTATGGGCAAATTTCTCTTCAATATTTTTTCCCATTTTCGAAACTTTCAGTACAATCTCTACTTCATGATGGATATCTTGAGAAAATGCAGGATAATAAAAAGGTTCATTGTTTTTCAAAAGGGCCGTCTCAGGTTTTGAAAAAATTACGGGTTGATCAGGTTTTTCGTTGTTGAGTTCAGCTATGTGTTCAACGTAATTGCGGCCTACTGCTAAAATTTTCATAAAAATAGAATTACTTTTTTTGCAAAAATACGTCTAAGCAACCAAATGTATCAAGTAATTTAGCGTTATTATCTTTTAAACAATAAAATCCTTCATAATAATGAAAAAAAACAATCGTGTAATAATTGGCTTAGTGGTTTTGATATTTTTTGTGTGGGCATGTCAACGTGTGCCTTTGACAGGTAGAAAACAAATGGTAGGTTTAGTGTCTAGCGACCAAATGATGGCCATGAGTTTTCAGCAGTATAAGGGTTTTTTGGATACAGTTAAGCAAGTTCCATCCAACAAATCTGATGCTAAAATGGTAGAAAGAGTTGGTGAAAGAATTAAAAAAGCTGCAGAGGATTATCTCATTCAACAAAATCTAGGGCACATGCTAGACGGCTACAGCTGGGAATTTAGAACTGTAGAAAACAAGGAACTGAACGCATGGTGCATGCCCGGAGGAAAGGTGGTTTTTTACACAGGTATTTTGCCAATTTGTAAATCCGAGGACGGAATAGCGGTGGTAATGGGACATGAAGTGGCACATGCCATAGCCGAACATGGTAGAGAAAGAATGAGCCGTGCCATGGTGGCACAAGGAGTTACTCAAGTTGGAGCGGCAGCAGCAGGTATTTATACGGGCGACCAAAGGGTTATGGAAATTGCCGGACAAGTTTTGGGTATCGGGACTAATCTTGGAGGAGTTCTTCCAAACAGCAGAATGCAAGAATCTGAAGCTGACAAAATTGGTTTAATATTTATGGCCATGGCTGGATATCAGCCAAAAGAAGCGGTGGCTTTTTGGCAAAGAATGGCAGATGCTGCTAAAAACTCTCAAAAGCCACCAAAATTGCTTTCAACACATCCAACAGACGCTACTAGAATTGCAGAGCTTGAAAAAAATATGGATAAAGCCATGAAGTATTATTATGCATATGGGAATAAAAAATAGCATTTCCGCTTCGCTTATTGACCGCTCTTCGGCATTTCGGCACGTCTCATTGTTCGAGTCTAGTAGGTCGATTGGTCAGGCTTAAAACTTTTATGACAAATTAGTTGATTTTAGATTTCAAATTGAGTTAAAGTTTAGAAAAATCCTGTTAGAATTAAATTCTGACAGGATTTTTTTGTTTTTTATACCAAGTTTAAAGTTTGGAACGTTTATTGAATTATTATTTCACGAATAGATAAAACCTTTTGATGTATAAAATACACTTGCTTTTCATTCTTTTAATTGGTATTCCATCCTGCCAAAAATTTGAAAGCTTTAAAGAAAACGATCCAAGTTATGCAAATGAGCGTTATTTTATCAAGACTTCA
>JAIPAJ010000184.1 GCA_021740125.1 Leadbetterella sp.
TCCATATTTTTCCTCAAATAAATCTCTTATATTTTTGGGCATTTCTTTGTGCAAATAATCCAACATAAGTTTTTTGCCTAAATGTCCCCCAGAACCTTCATCACCTAGCCAAAAGCCAAGAGGTGGTATCTGGAATTCGATACCTTGTCCATTCCAAAAACATGAATTAGAACCAGTGCCGAGAATACAGGCAATGCCTTGTGCGTTTCCGAAAAGAGATTTTGCTGCAGCTATGACATCAGAATAGGTGAAAATTTGGGTATTATAACCGAGTGCTTTTAATATTCCCTCTTTTATGATAGCGGACTTTGAGTCGTCTGTAATTCCAGTTCCATAAAAGTGTATTTCGTCAATTCTAATATCCTTTAATGAACCAAATCTAGGCGATATTTCGTTACAAATTTGGTCAGCGTCCACAAAATAAGGATTGAGTCCTATGGTTTCGAAACTTGTATTGTTTCTATCAAGAATTCTCCAGTCTGTTTTTGTTGAGCCGCTCTCTGCTATTAATATCATCTGCTTTGTTATATTTTTTCTTTGTACCTTTGTGGTTCTTTTAGCGAAATAGAAATCGAATAATGTCTGAATATCAATTATATACCTTGCCAAATGGCATAAGGATTGCCCACAAACAAGTTACACATACCAAGATTGTTCACTGTGGAATAATGCTAGATATAGGTAGTAGAGACGAGCAACCTCATCAAGCTGGTTTGGCCCACTTTTGGGAACACATGGCTTTCAAAGGTACAAAAAAACGCAAAGCTTATCACATAATCAATAGTTTGGAGGCAGTAGGTGGGGAGCTAAACGCTTATACCACAAAAGAGAAGATTTGTTTCTATGCTTCTATATTGGATAATTATTTTGAAAAAGCCATTGATTTACTAACTGACATAACGTTCAACAGTGTTTTTCCTGAGAAACAACTGGAGGTGGAGCGTGGAGTGATATTGGAGGAAATGTCGATGTATTTAGACTCTCCAGAGGATGCTATTCAAGATGAATTTGATACAGTTGTTTTCCCAAATCACCAATTGGGTGTAAATATTTTGGGAACAGTTGAAAGCGTCAAAGCTTTTACACGAGAGGATTTTCAGAAATTTATCGATGAAAATCTGGATACGGAAAAAATTGTAGTGTCTGTGGTGGGTAATTTAGATTTTAAAAAAGTTGTTAGAGTTGCCCAGAAATTTTTGAATGATATCCCCTTCAAAAAAACAAGCAGACAAAGGATTTGTCCACTTGAATATACTGCAAAAGAAGAAGTGGTTGAAAAAAGCAATAATCAAGCACATGTGGCTATTGGAAGGCCATCTTTTGCTCTTAATCATCCAAGCCGTTTGCCATTTTTTGCCTTGGTGAATCTTTTAGGAGGTCCAGGAATGAACAGCAGATTTAATCTTAGTTTGAGAGAGAAACATGGCTTGGTTTACCAAATTGAGGCCAGTTATACTTCTTACATGGATTCTGGAATGTTTGCTATATTTTTTGGAACAGACCCACAAAACTTGAATAAATCATTAAAGTTGATAGACAAAGAGTTATATAACCTTAAGAATAAGTCGCTGGGCCAAATCCAGCTAAAGACGCTCAAAGAACAACTGAAGGGACAGTTGGCCATGTCTGAGGAGAGTAAACAAGGTTATATGTTAATGATGGCCAAAAGTTTGTTGGATTTGGATAGGGTGGAGACCATTGTCAAAATATTCGATGACATTGATAATATCACAAATCCAGTTTTGATGGATTTAGCCAATGAAATGTTTGACACAAGTCTACTTTCTAGAATGATTTATAAATAAAAAAGGCAGCCAAATTGGCCGCCTAGTGGTTTTACTTTTGGGTTCTTTAGATTTTATTCTTAAATGGTGTGGTTCTATAGAACAAATATGCTATCGAACTTTAGTGTTGCTGTCTCAAATTGACATCTCTGTATAACAAAGAATATTCATTGGAAGCTGTCATTTAAAATTGTTTGGAAAAAGCGGCCCAAGGAAAGGCAGTTTATATCTTGAACATTTTTGAAGACTTTTTCTTTAAAGCTTTCTATATGTGCTTGTGACGCTTACTTTTGCAATAGTCACTGATTTAATTTTTTATTTTCAAAAAATATTTTCCGAAAAAACAAAGTGTTTTTTGACGCTATTTTAAAAAAGTTAATTCATAATCAAGTAAACCCAGATTAGGCGTTGATTATTAGGTTAATAAGGGTATGCATTATCGGACTATTCCAATATTAAGTGATATTGAATTACGTTTTAATGATTTATTCTTAAATATTCAAAAAAAAGACCAAATGCAATTATGAGAAAGTTAGATTGCATCTGAAAAGAAGAGCTGATTCTTAATATTAAGTAGAAATTAGAATATTTTTAATCTATCTCAACCACCACACCTTCACTCATCGGGTGCGAAACGCAGGTAAGTATGTAACCTTGGGCAATTTCTTTTTCGGTAAGGCCTTCTTCTTCGTCCATCTTTACTTTTCCATCGGTGCATTTACCAAGACATGCAGTACACATACCAGCTTGGCAAGAATAAGGCAAGTCGATGTCCTGTTCAAGTGCAGCCTCAAGAATGGTTTGGTGAGGTTCTACTACAAAATCATGCGTATCGCCATCATATATAACCTTTACCGTTTGTCTCTTAAGTTCATCTGTGTTCACAGTGTCTTCTTCCTGCATAGGAGCATTGAAACGCTCATAATGTACTTGGCTTTTGTCTACGTCATAAAGCTCAAATATTTTTTTTAAGTCATCCATCATTTCTTCAGGACCGCACATAAAGAAATGGTCTTTTTTAAAATCTACACTGGCATCTTTTAGCCAAAGCGTAGTATTTGCCTGATTGATTCGTCCTTTCGCACCCACCCAAGTATCACTCGGTTGGCTAAGAATATTATGAACTGAAAAACGTTCTTTATATTGACTTTCAAGTATTTCTAACTCCTTTTTAAAAATTATGCTTTCTTCTGAGCGGTTGCCATAAAGTAAATGTACTTTGGTGTTCGACTCGGTTTTCAAAGTCGTTTTGGCTATTGAAATGAGTGGAGTGATTCCGCTTCCGGCACCAAAAAGGAAAATATTTCTGTTTGCATTTTCAGAAGGTTCAAAGAAAAAGCTGCCCATGGGCTCTATTACTTCTAAGAAATCACCAGTGTGTACATTGTCGTTGAGGTAATTTGAAACTAAGCCGTTGGGTACACGTTTAACGGTGACAGCCACTGCAGAATCAGTTGCCGGTGAACTTGACATGGAGTAGCTGCGTTTTACTTTCTTTCCGTCGATGGTAGGTATGGAAATAGTAATAAATTGTCCTGCTTTATATTTTATTTGTTCGCTTATGGGGTGCCAAAAAGAGAGCGTTACCGTATCTGCTGTTTCTTGTATGACTTCTTTTACTTGTAAAAAGTAGGTTTTCATTCGTTCGTGTTTTATGAAAGACAATCTGGTTTATTAACTGCTTTTTAAAGAAGTTTGTTCAATAGCTGCTCCATTCTTTGGCTTTTATCAAATCCAAAGAATAACTCTTTTTGGGTATAATCCTCATCTTCTTCGTCCATTTCATGCCATTTCCAATCTTCGCAGGTAGCATCCAATAGGTCCAGAAGGGTCAAGATTTTGGTTTCGTTTCTTTCTTTTTCAAGAAATTTCTCTGAATTATTGAAATAGATAGCCAATTTTTCATCCTCAATCCAAGTAAGGTCATTTAGTAGTTCGTCCAAAGAGTCTAGATTGAAACCAAAATAGTCAGGGAAATGCATGGCTTTGGCGAGAACTTCATAAAATTCTCTTAGTGAAGTTACTTCACTAGCGTCAATTTCAATGATTGAAAATTCATTTGAAATCTGGTTTTTATCTATTATATCTAAGTTTTTCATTTTATTTTTTTGAAAGATTCATAATGGTCATTTGTGAAATAGGCACTTTTGTCATCTCCAGTTACCAGTCTTTCCTTTCCCCTGTTTTTGCCTTCTATTTTAGGATTTACATCCCATTCTTTGTAATTTATTTTCTTGTTATTTTTATCTGCCTTCGTCAATAAACCCTCTAAGTTTTTGAATTTCCTTCCTCCTACATAGCCATCTGGAGCTTCACCTGTTTCTTCAATTTGACTCAAAACTTTCCATACTTTATTCGGGACTACGGTGTTATCATTTGAATAGTCATTTTCAGAAGCCGTTATTTCTTCAGCTTTTTCTTCATGCAGTTTTTGTAAATTATCCTGACTAGTATTTTTTACAATCGTGTTTTGGGTTTCATTTTTGTCAAATGTTTCATTATGAGAATTTTGACCCCAAAAGTATCCTAAACCCAAACCTCCTAAAAACAAAAGGATGTAAATAAGCAGTTTGTTCATTTGATTTTTTATTTTTTTGCAAAAATATAGTCGCCAAAAGTATTTATCATTAAAACCAGAAACATTTTGAAGTACTTTTGTAAAAAAAAACTCGAAATGGTCGTATTGATTACCGGTGCTACTGGGTTGGTGGGCTCGGCGGTGGCAAAAGAGTTTTTGTCACTCGGATTTACTGTGAAAGCTCTCATTAGAAGTGAGTCTTCAAAAAGTGCAATTAGAGAAGTTTCAGATAAAATAGAAATTATTGAAGGAGATATTCTTGACGTAATTTCTTTGGGTGAAGCATTACAAGGCGTGGATTTTGTGGTGCATGCTGCGGCCGTTGTATCTTTTTCCCCTAAGGAAAGAGCAAATATGTATAAAGTGAATATTGAGGGAACCTCCAATGTGGTCAATGCATGTTTGGCTTCAAATATTAAAAAACTCTGTTTTATAAGTTCGGTGGCAGCTTTTGGTAGACCCGCCCAAACTTTGATTCATTCAGGTGAAAAAATTACCATTGACGAAAAACAAAAATGGGAGAGTTCAGACACGAACTCGCATTACGCCATTACAAAATATATGGCTGAATGTGAAGTTTGGCGTGGTCAAGCCGAAGGCCTTTCTACGGTAATAGTAAATCCTTCCATTGTTTTAGGTGAAGGGGATTGGTCAAAGAGTAGCACGCAGCTTTTTAGATATGTTTTCAATGAAAAGCCGTTCTACACCCAAGGTTTTATCAATTATGTAGACGTGTTGGATTTGTCAATCATAATCAAAACATTGCTGCTTTCTGAAATTGAGAACGAACGTTTTTGTGTTTCTTCGGGTTTGATAAGCTACAAAGAGTTTTTTGAAAAAATAGCCAATAGTTTCGGAAAGAAAAGTCCGAGTTTTGAGGTAAAACCGTGGATGATGGATTATCTGTGGAGATTTGAAGCTTTAAAATCTTGGATTACTGGCAATGCTCCGTTGATAACCAAAGAAACTGCAAAAACCTCGAGGTTACAGGTTTTTTATAATAGCAACAAGCTTAAGAAAGCTATAGAATTTGAGTTTAGGCCATTAGCCACTACGCTGAAAAGAGTGTGTGACTATTTGGTCTCAAAATCTTAATTTCTTCAGAAAACAAAATTGCGTATTCGTATAATTTGAAAAATCTAATCAGTTTTGTATCTTTAATACAGAAATGAATCTTATAAACCTAATTACTGCATGAATCAAGACTACAGTGATCATTTTGATGAGTTTAATGAGGCTACCATAGCCGATGCAGCAAAGAGGTTTGAGTCCATGCTTCAAAGAAAAGAAACTCCCTACTTTAGCGAAGAAGTATTTGAGTCACTTTCAGAATATTACATGGTGAGGGGCAAATTTGATTTTGCCATGAAGGCTTGTAATTTTGGTTTGAAGCATTATCCGCATTCTTTGGATTTGATATTAAACAAAACTCAAATATTAATTAATAAATTTGAACTTGAAGAAGCCACAGATTTGTTGGACAATGCCAGTATTTTTCACCCCTCTGATACTGAAATTGAGTATTTCAGGGGCGTTATATTGATGTGTTCTGGAGACAATGCAGAGGCCCTAGATTTGTTTAGACAGATATTGCCACTTGCCGAGGAAAAAGAAAATGTGTACTTCCAAATGGGAATGGCATTGGTAAGTTTGGGTCATATTCCAGAGGCTATAGAATCATTTCAGAATGCGATTGGATGCAAGTCAAAGAACGAACTGGTCTACAATGAATTGGTGTATTGTTTCGATGTGCAGTCTAATCTGTTGGGAGGTATAGACTTGTTTAATCAGCTCATCGATGAAGATCCTTATAACCAACTGGCTTGGTTTGCCCTTGGTCAGTGCTATAATCAGCTGAATCTATACGAAAAAGCGAAAGACGCTTTTGAATATGCTGTGGCAATAGAAGGGGATTTCGCCTCTGGTTGGTACAATCTTGGGCTAAGTCAGATGAATCTCGAAAGTTTTTCTGATGCGAAAGAGTCGTTTATCAATACTTTGCGTTTTGAAGAACCATCAGCTGAAGTTTTAACACACTTGGCGGCTTCTCACGAAAAACTGGAGGAATATACCGAAGCTTACAAAAACTATAAGAAGGCAGCAGACATGGATGAGTTCTGGGATGATGCCTGGTTTGGCATGGCCTCGGTGCTTTATGAACAAGAGAAATACCTGGAGTCGATACATTATGTGAAAAAAGCCATAAAACTCAACGATATCAATAGTGATTTTTGGTTGTTATTGGCTGATAATGAGTCTAAGCTCGGCAATGTGATATCCTCAGAAGAAGCTTATGACAAAGCTGCGGATTTGGATCCAATCAATGCGGACATTTGGTTAAATTGGTCACTTTTGCACTTTGAGCAAGAAAACTACCACCGTGCTTTTGAGATAGTATATGAAGGAATAGAAGAAATTCCAGACGATGCTGACTTATACTACAGGGCCTGCACATATTTGCTCTATAACAGCAGCTTCAACGAAGCCTACAAATATCTGCAAGAGGCCTTAGTCCTAGATTACGACAAACACGTGCAGTTGTACGATTTCTTTAGTAATCTGGACACTTTGAAAGCTTTGCAGAGGATTATTGATCAGTTTAGGAAATGAGGGTTTAATGTGGTAATTTGTTAATTACTAATTTGTTAATGTTTTGAGATAGATGTTAAAAGAGCGATTTGAAATATCAAATCGCTCTTTTTATTTATAAATACTATCCAAGAAAATCCGTGCGAGCATCTTTGAAATCGGTGTTCGTTAAACCCTCTGGAATCTCAACTACAACAATCAGGTCCACAACATGCTGCCTTTTCAGCTGGTTTTTCGGCATAAACGGTAACACTGAAAATGCCCATTTTAGAGTTTTTGAAATCTTCCAATTGTTGAACATCTAGATATTGGCTTAGGATATCGTCTGGTATAATTATGGCCTTTTCTTTTTGTAGCGTTATATTCATAAACCCAGTTTCCTGAATCATTCCGAGGTATTCATCTTTTTGAATCGCCCCAGAGACGCATCCAGCATACATTTCTGCTGCGTTTTGTAAGTTCTCTGGTAAATTACCCACCAAAACTACGTCGGAAATACTAAAATGCCCACCCGGTTTCAGGACTCTCATGATGTCTTTCAAAACCGCCTTTTTGTTCGGTACTAAATTTAGGACGCAATTGCTCACAATCACATCTGCAACATTGGCCGTAACTGGCATGTTTTCTATATCGCCTTGTCTGAACTCCACGTTGTTAAAACCTCTGTTTTCGGCATTAGTTCTGGCTTTGTCTACCATGGCAGGTGTGAAATCAATCCCAATTACTTTGCCAGATTCGCCAGTTTCTGATCTTGCTATGAAACAATCGTTGCCCGCTCCGCTTCCCAAGTCTATCACCACATCGCCTTTCTTGATTTTGGCAAAT
>JAIPAJ010000185.1 GCA_021740125.1 Leadbetterella sp.
AAAGCCTTCTCTGAATGGAAAACAAGCACCTTGGTAAACGCCATTTACTTTTTCGAGGTACATTCTCATGATTTTGCTGTGACCTTGATCACCTACAAACATTTGACCTTCAAAAGGCCCGAAGTTTTTCGGAGAGTCCAATTCAAGAATATCAGAAGTAGAAATTCCCATCAGCGTATGTGGAAACCAAACCGCAGGTGGCTTTATGCCCGGTACTTTTTTAGCCACATCATATAAGGGTTCTCCAGTATCAGGAATATCATTTAGTGTCAGCTTTACAGGTGAATCTTTCTCTCCTGACCAAATTAAACCAGCCGCATTTCCTGCAAAATCCCCTTTTTCTAAGTGTGTCACTCTTCCAGAACCTACCCAATCACCTTGGTTTTCAGTGTAAAAAATATCTCCGGCCTTATTTATATTGAAACCTGAAGGTGAGCGAAGCCCAGTTGCCCAAGGTGTCATTTTGCCATCTGGGCTAATTTTCAGCATCCATCCACGCCATTTAGAAAGACTTGCTCCTCTTCCAATCCAATCTAAATTAAGTGTGAAAAGCATGTCTTTGTTGGGCAATAATATTGGGCCATAAGAATATTGGTGATAATTGCCGGAAAGTGGCCATTTGTAAAAAGTCTTGTAAGAATCTATTATTTCGTCGCCATTTTTGTCTTCTAAAGTGGTAACTTCTCCCCTTTGCGTGGCGAAAAATTTATTGTCGATAAAATTTAGACCCAAAACTTCGTGCATCCCCTCTGCTATTTTTTTATAAATTGGCGGAGTGTTATCAATCATATAGGGATTTTTGATTAAAAAAACCTCACCCCTCCTTGTTGAAGTTGCAATATTTCCATCATTAAGAACAGTTAGTCCGCCTACTTCCATTTCAACTCCTTCTGGAGTAGGAAGCGTAATTATTTTATAGAAATCATCCTCCGTTTGTGGTTTTTGTTGTGCCACAATATTTTGACACAAAAATAAAAATGATATACCTGTTAATATTATATGTTTCATGATTTACCAAGTTAAAGTATAAGCAATTTTTCCAGTCAAATTAGTCCTCAAATAGTATTTTCCATTAATTTCTTTTACATAAAACTTCGCTTTTTCATTATTTTCAATGTAAAAATTGTCAACTTTGTACAAATTATCGCTAAGCTTAGTTATTTCATTGGCTATGGCAATTGTATAGCCAAATTTTGAAATTTGATTAGTGGTAATCTCACAAAAAAGACCACCAATACTAGGCGAAAACTTTTGAGTGAAGATCGCATTTTTCCAATTGTAGGTGTAAGTTGGAACACCGTTTCCATCCAAATCATAACCCACATTTACGAACTCTGTATATACATCTGGTTTTGGCTGAATTTCATTTTCGATTTCAAAAAAAGGTATTTCATCATTCAGAACTGTGAGTAATCCAGATGGATAAAGTAACTGAGGTTCTCCCCTTTCATGCCACATTTGCGTAACATCGGCAAATTTTCCTTTCCAAACTTGTAATAAAGAACCATTATCAAGATCTAAGGAATAATGAATTTTTTCCGGTGTACCTACTGAGATCACTTTTGTGAGTTTAGTTTCATTGAAATTTAGAAAAGACCTGATGGTTTTTGCCTTATTTTCTACATTCTCTATAAATATGCCGCCATCTAGTTGACGCGTGGGAAGCATTTTTGGATCGTTCAATCCATAAGGTCTAAAATCAGCTCCAGAAACTTCAATACCGAAAACGGGTCTCCAATAAATAGGATGGTAGATAAACTCGAAACTGTGCTTTCCGGCCTTTATTTCTTTTAAACCCGAAATAGGATTTCTGTACAAATATTCGCCAGAACCCACCACTTGTTCTCCATCTATAAATAGTTTAGCCGTTCCCTGATGCTCAAGCGTAAATCCATAAATGGCGTCTTTTTCAACATTCATATCTCCTTTATAATGAAGAATATACTTATTGAAATTATTCGGAATGTCTAAAGTCAAAGAAGAGCTTTTACCGCTTACTTTTTCTTGTTTTTTGGATTCAAAAGACCGGTCAGCGTTGTAGGTTTCTTCTAAAGTGTAAGTTAAGTTGCTAATTGATATAGGTTGCTTTTTTTCAAATCCTATATATTCAAATCCTTTGAATGCCAGTAAACCGTTCAAATTGGTAAATGAAAGACTTCCATATGTACTATTTAGATTGGGCAAAAGTACATTTGAATGAATGAGCAAATCATTCAAAATAACTTTTTCAATCACTGGAATGCCGTTTAATCCAGTTAGTGATAACACCAATTCCACTTTTTGCCACAAACCTTCTTTTCTTCTGGCTTCTGCCAAAGGTTTAATGATTGTTTTGTCGTTTTTTAAAATTGCTCCAAATGAATCATTTGAGTTCATATCAAAAATTAAACTCAAATTATCCCCAAGATTTAGTTTTGCATTTCCTGATTTTGATTGCAAAATGTAAAATTTCAATTTTAGGTCTTGTAATTTTATTGCAGACACAATGCTGCTGTTTGGAGCTTTCGAGTAAATAATCGAATTTCCATCAATTATTTGGGTTTTCTTTTCATTGATTGGATTCAATGTAATCTTACTTGCATTTTGCCAAGGACTAGAAATACTCCAAGTAAGCGTATTGAGCGGGAAATCCTGCTGCCCAAAAACTAAAAGCGTTTGAAACAATAAGAGTTTTAGAAATATTATTTTCTTCATTTAAAGTTAATTATTTAGAATTATTTACAAATTTATTAATAAATGTTAATATTACACTTAAAGAATTTCTTTAGAAATATTTAAATATAACTATTTTTGCAAAAAAAAGATAAATGAAACCTACACTATTGATTTTAGCGGCTGGTATGGGAAGTCGTTATGGAGGCATAAAACAGATTGACCCTTTTGGCCCAAACGGAGAAACAATTATTGATTACTCACTATATGATGCTATACGTTCAGGATTTGGAAAAGTTGTATTTATTATCCGTGAGGAGCTTAAAGAAGACTTTATCAGACTTTTTGGTCCAAAATTAGAAGGAAAAATAGCATTTGATTTTGCTATTCAAGGATTCCAAAGTTATGTTCCAGCAGATTTATCGGGTGTTAAGCGTGAAAAACCTTGGGGTACTGGCCATGCTGTTTTATGTGCTTGGGAGCAAACAGAGACACCTTTTGCAGTAATAAATGCAGATGATTTTTATGGCTTTGAAGCTTTCAAGACTATGGCAGATTTTTTAAGTAGCAATATTGACGATGCCATGCATGCCATGATTGGCTATCAAATAAAAAATACACTTTCAGAAAACGGTACGGTTTCAAGAGGAGTTTGTGTAACTACTCCCGAGGGGCTTTTAATAAATGTGACGGAACGGACTAAAATAATTAAGCAAGAAAATGGTGAAATTGCATTTCTTGATGAAGGAGATCCAGTAATATTGGGAGAAAACACCCCTGTTTCGATGAATTTCTGGGGTTTTATGCCCAATGTTTTTCCAGAAATAAAAGCTTTGTTTGAGATTTATGCCAGAGAAAATTTTGATGCTCCCAAAGCAGAATTTTATATTCCTAAAGTCATGAGTTATTTGATTGATACTGAAAAAGGAAATTGTAAAGTTTTTGAAAGTGCATCGGATTGGTTTGGAGTGACTTATCCTGAAGATAAAGAAATGGTAATCAATCAGTTGAATAGACTTATTGGTGAAGGAAAATATCCAAACAGATTGTGGTAAGCCGAGATTAATTCTCGGCTTTTTTTATTTTCTCGATAATATTTATTTGTTCTAAAATCTGCTCTGGCTTAATAATCGGTTCTGCATTATTTGTAATTACATCTGCCAAATTATCAAATAAATGCCCCCAGTTTCCTCCTTTGGTTTCCACTTTTCCAGAAATTTCGACACCATTGATGTTTGTTTTGATTGAACCATCCATCGTTTTAGGTTCGAATCCAAATCCAGCCTGATTTGGCCATAACCCAGCAACCAAGTGGTCTTCTTGAATATCCAAGCCGTATTTTGTGTAAGTACCTAGTGTACCGTTTATAACATATTTAGGGCCTTGGTCTTTTACCATCAAACTCGATTTTAGGGTAACTCTGAGCTTTCCATAATCTAAAATTATGTCAAATGCATCATCAATTTCAGAGCCTGCCCTTTGGGTAAACACTTCTCCATATACTTTTTTTGGTTTTCCAAAAAGATAAATAGATTGGTCAATTAAATGTGAACCCAAATCATAAAGGATTCCATTGGCAGGTGCCACAACTTCTTTCCATTTTTTAGCGTTCAAAATAGGCTTATATCTGTCAAAATGAGCCTCATATGAAATTATTTCACCCAAAACTCCTGATTCAATTACTCTTTTAACAGTCATAAAGTCTGAATCAAACCGGCGGTTTTGGAAAACACAAATTTTGAGATTCAGTGTTTCAGCTAATCTAAAAAGTTCTTTAGCTTCATAAAGATGAGCGGTAATAGGTTTCTCTATCAGAATATTTTTTCCTGCCTCCAAGCATTTTTTGGCATATTCGAAATGCGTATTACTTGGAGAACAAATTGAAATCAAATGGATGCTTGTATCTTCCAAGAGCGTTTCATAACCGTCCACTCTTTTGGTTTCTGGAAATAAATGCTGAGGTATTTCCTGTGAGGTAACGATACATTTTAAATTGAAATTTGGATTGGTTTGGAAAAAAGGAGCTTGTAGGTATTTACCAGAAAGTCCAAATCCAATGAGGCTTACATTTATCATAATTTTACTTAAAAGATTGAATACCAGTTATTTCGTTTCCTAAAATCAAGAGATGAATGTCATGTGTGCCTTCGTAAGTAACCACAGACTCCAAATTCATCATGTGACGCATTACGGAGAATTCTCCGGTAATACCGTTTCCGCCAAGAATTTGTCTTGCTTCTCTCGCAATTTCCAATGCCATTTGTACATTATTTCTTTTGGCCAATGAGATTTGAGCGGTTGTGGCTTTACCCTGACTTTTATTTTGACCCAGTTTCCAAACCAACAATTGTGCTTTTGTAATTTCTGTCAACATTTCAGCCAATTTCTTTTGAATCAGCTGAAATGAGGCAATTGGTTTTCCAAATTGAATTCTTTCTGCTGCGTATTTTCTCGCAGTTTCGTAGCAATCCATGGCAGCACCCAAGGCTCCCCAAGCAATGCCATATCTTGCATTGTCCAAACAAGCTAAAGGAGCTTTTAAACCATCGGCTTCAGGCAAAATATTCGACTTTGGAACTCTTACATCGTTAAAAACCAATTCACCAGTAGCACTTGCCCTCAAAGACCATTTATTGTGAATTTCTGGTGCAGAGAAACCCTGCATACCCTTTTCTACAATTAAACCTTTTATTCTTCCCGCTTCATTTTTTGCCCAAACTACAGCAATATCGGCATATGGAGCGTTTGAAATCCACATTTTGGATCCATTCAAAATTACATCATCGCCATCTTCCTTAAAGTTGGTTACCATTCCGCTTGGATTGGATCCATGGTCGGGTTCGGTCAATCCAAAACAACCCAAAAACTCTCCTGAAGCGAGTTTGGGTAAGAATTTCATTTTTTGTTCCTCAGAGCCAAATTTGAAAATTGGAAACATGACCAAAGAACCTTGAACTGATGCTGTTGATCGGATTCCCGAATCGCAGCGTTCTAATTCCTGCATCATGAGTCCGTAAGAGGTATAATCCGTACCCATACCGCCATATAGCTCTGGAATAGTTGGGCCAAACACACCCATTTCGCCCATTTTTTTTACCAAATAATACGGAAACTTGGCACTTTGGGCTGCATCCTCAATTATGGGCGAAATATCTTTTTTTACAAAATCTCGAACCGAGGAACGAATCATTTTTTGTTCTTCAGTCAATAAATCATCTACACCATAAAAATCAGGTGATTCAAATTCGTCTTTTTTGTGAGAAATTTTAAAATTGTAGTTCATTATTTAAAAGTCCACAAGGACCTGGTTTGTTAATATGTCTTGAAGTGTTTCTCTTTTCCGTACCAAATGAGCCTTATTTTCATAGATCAAAACCTCAGCAGGTCTGAAACGAGCATTATAATTGGAGGCCATAGTGAATCCATATGCTCCTGCATTTTTAATCGCTAATATGTCACCTTCTGAAGCAACTGGCACCTCTCTTTCCTTAGCAATATCGTCTGTTTCGCAGATATATCCCACCACATCATACATTTTTTTTGGAGACGCTTCAGGCTGTGAAACATTAACAATATCATGAAAAGCGTCGTACATCATGGGTCTAATGAGGTGATTAAGACCTGTATTCAGTCCCAAAAGTGTTTTTGTAGGATTTTCTTTTACGACATTAATTTGAGCAAATAAGTATCCGCTTTCACTTACTAAAAATTTACCTGGCTCAAACCAAAGCTCTAATTCTCTTCCATATTTTTGACAAAACTTCTTGAAAGAAGCACTTATTTTTTCCCCTAAATCTTTCATATCTGTTTCTGTGTCTCCTTTTTTGTAGGCGACTTTAAATCCACCACCAAAATCAAGGTATTTTAGGTTTGGAAAATCCATCGCAAATTCAAAAATCACTTTGGCAACGTGTACAAAAGTTTTTCCATCTTTTATGTCTGAACCGGTATGTTGGTGTATTCCGACGATGTTTAAGTCATATTTTTCGATTAAATCAAGAATTGCCGGCTTTTGTTCAATCGCAATTCCAAATTTAGATTCCTTATGTCCAGTACTTATTTTCAAGTTTCCGCCGCCTTCAATATTCGGTCTGATTCTTATCAAAACTGGAACCGAATTACCATATTTTTGTCCAAATTTCTCTAAAGAAGAAAGATTATCTATGTTTATTAAGACATTTTCGCCCACACATTCTTCTATTTCATCAAAGGAAACACCACTAGAAGTATAAGTGATTTGACGTGGAGAAAATCCGGCTTTCAATGCTATGGCCATTTCTTGAGGAGATACCACATCAATATCCACCCCCAATTTATTCATCAATTTAAGTACAGATATATTGGTATTGGCCTTACAAGCATATTTTATTTTCATTTTAACTCCACTAAAGGCGTCTTTCAAGGCATTAACTTTTTCTTCTATTTTTGCACCATCATATACATATAGCGGCGTGCCAAAATACTGACAAAGTTCTAACACATCTTGATTTTGAATAAAATACCTATCTTTGCTAACAGTCATTAATATTTTTTTTCTGCAAAAATAAGTTTTTAAACCTAAATTGAATAGGTATAATCTAACATATTTCGGTACAATATGATATTTATTGAATTCTTAATTTTAGTATATTGAAGATTAGAAAAGGAATGTATAAATTGCAGATCTATTAAAATCAACAAATGAAAAAACAAGCCGCGATTCTCTTACTTATAATTATAGGATTTATTTCGAATATTCAAGCACAGATTAAATCTGGACCAATGCTTGGATATTCAGAAATGAGAGAGGTTTTGCTTTGGGTTCAAACTGAAAAGGCAGATTTTGTGAAGTTTTCCTATTGGGATAAAGAGACCCCATCTGTAAAATATTTTACAGAAGAAATTCAAACAAAAAAAGAAAATGCTTTTGTAGCGAAATTAATCGCAGACCAGGTTTTACCTGGGAAAAAATATGGATATGAAGTTTGGATAAACAAAAAACCCATTAAGGCATTACATGTTCAAGAATTTCAGACACAAACGCTCTGGCAATACAGATTTGATCCTCCAGCTTTCAAATTTGCCTTAGGTAGTTGTACCTATACCAATGAAGAGCGTTTTGATAGACCTG
>JAIPAJ010000186.1 GCA_021740125.1 Leadbetterella sp.
TCCAAATACGCTTTACGTTTGGACAGATCCCAGAAAGATTAAGCAAGAAACCTATTACCAAAAGCGAAAAACCATAAATTAAAAACTCCTTTAATTTTTCTTGGTTAGCCTTCTCAGATTTTAAGATATTTCCTGCAAAAAGTCCTAAAACCATAGTACCTAAGGTAGGAATAAAACTCAAGGTCACGTAGCCTCCTCTGTTAAATGTATAGGTTTTTTCTCTTGGAAAAAGATTCAAAAACCAAGAATCAAATGCAGCTGCAAGATTGGTGAATTTGTTCCAATGAGCAGCAAAACCACTTAAATACGGCTGTGGTTGGCTATCCTCACCCAACAAATAAAAATCGACTTTCGGGGGTGAATAGAGAGCAAAAGCCAACCAATAACCCACCAAAATTACCGCTAAAGTGACCCACTGCATTTTGGGTTTAAGAAAGCCAATCAAAAACAAAAAGGTATAGCCCAAACCTATCTGAGTCAAAGTGTCTTCAAATGTCCAGTTGGTCATATTTCTATCCACTGATCGCAGAAATATACCCAAGAGAATTAAAATCAAAGACCGTTTTATGGTATGAAGCATAAGCGATTTAAAACCTGCTCCTTTGGACATTCTACTGGCAATGGAAAATGGCAAAGCTACACCCACCAGAAAAGTAAAGGATGGTTGAATAAGGTCATGCAAAGAGCAACCAACCCATTCTACATGTGATTGATGGAAGGCTAAAAAACTCCAAAATTTACTTTCAGGAATGGCTTTTGAGACTTTTGAAAACTCTAATATTTCGGCCATCATCAAAAACATCACGAAGCCTCGATAAATATCTACGGCATGGTTACGCTGGGTAGGTTTTAATTCCATTTTCGTTTTTTAGGGTTGAATAATTAGTAAAAATAATACCGAATCGGCTATAATTCTATTTTTTGACCCGTTTCTACCCAAGCAAATCCTTTCATCCTTAAATCCATTCTTTCCTTTGATTTGGGTTGTAAAATGGGGTTGGTATGATTTAAATGAATGAATTTAACCTTATTCTTTTCATTTTTGGGCAAATCTGAAAGCAATTCTACGGTTTCTGATATGAATGGATGAGGGACTTCGTTCATTGGTCTTGCTATCTCTCCATCTTTATAAAATGTTCCATCCAAAAGTAAGACATTATGTTCTTTTACTAAATCAACTAAATTTTTATCCCACTTTTGCCATTTGTCTATATCTGGAATAAAAATCAGACTTTTATCTTTTGTCATAATTTTATAACCAACTGTTTCTGAAAATTCGTCACGGTGTGGCACTTTGAAAGGCATTACTTTTAGTCGCTCGTTTAGAACTATAACTTCAGCTTCCTCCATTCTCCGAATCTCAATATTCTGAATATTTACCAACTGACTCCATGGCCCATTATTTTCGAGGAAATCTTTCATTTTTGGCATTGCAAAAACCTTCATTTTGCCACTACCCATAACTTCTCGGCCTAAATGCATCAAACCGGTATAGTGACCTATGTGTGCGTGTGTAAGGAAAATTCCATCTATTGGCGTAGCACTTTTTGTATATTCATTAAGTAAATGAAGCTGCTCTGGAAAATCAGGCGTGGCATCAAAAATCCATTTTTCATTAGATATGGGATCCACCAAGGCAAGCGATGAAACCCCTTGGTGCGGAATTTTATTTTCCCAAACTGATCGGCAGCATTCTTTCTTACATCCAGCTTGTGGAAATCCACCGTCTTGAGCAGTTCCCAAAATCAAAATATATGGCTTTTGTGCTGAAACCATTTTTACCACAAAAAGAGAAAAAACAAAAAATTGTAGAATTAATCGCATCCAATTGAATTTAATGTCAATTTAGTATAATTTTTTAAGAAAAAAACCTTAAAATTGTTGAAACCTTCAAACGAACTATGAAAAGAATTCTATTTATCTTATTTTCATTTGTTATCATCCCTGCATTTTCTCAAAAAATCCTTTCCGAAAAAGAAAGGGCCAATGTTATTGACGAAATTCTGGAAGATCGAATGACCAACCTTTTGCCCAAATTAATGCGAAAAGCCGGCATCGATATGTGGGTAATCATTGGGCGAGAATACAACGAAGACCCTGTCATGAAAACGATGCTACCTGCGGTTTGGCTTTCTGCACGCCGACGAACCATTATGGTTTTCACAGACAAAGGCGAAAAAGACGGCGTGGAACGTTTAGCCATAGCAAGATATGATGTTGGAAATTTATTAAAAGGTGAGTGGGATTTAAATACCAACCCCGACCAATGGGATGCATTGATTAAACTTATTAAAGAGCGAAATCCTAAGAAAATCGGACTAAATTTCTCTAAATACTATGCTCATGCTGACGGTTTGACCTTTACTGAACATTCAGAATTTCTTAAAAAATTACCTCTAGAATTTCACCCAAAGATAGTTTCAGCATCAGACCTTGCGGTAAATTGGCTCGAAACCCGCACAGAAAGAGAAATGGTGATTTATCAGCAGATTTGTAAAATTTCTCATGAAATTATTGCAGAAGCATTTTCTGACAAAGTGATTCAACCAGGAGTAACTACCACCGATGATGTGGTGTGGTGGATGAGACAAAAAGTAACAGATTTGGGCTTAGAGACTTGGTTCCACCCTACAGTAGATGTTCAACGTTATGACCCAGAGAATTTTGATCATCTGCGTACTTTCTCCAAAAGACCTGAGAAACAAGTTATTATGCCAGGCGATTTACTCCACTGTGATTTTGGAATTACCTATCTACGCTTAAACACAGACCAGCAGCAACATGCTTACATCCTCAAACCTGGTGAAAATAAAATTCCAGAGTATTTGGTAAAGGCATTTGCTCTAGGTAATAGATTGCAAGAATGTTTGACGGAGAACTTCAAAGCTGGCAAAACAGGAAATGAAATATTGGCTGATGCTTTGGCACAATCCAAAAAAGAAGGCATAAATGGCACTATTTACACCCATCCAATCGGCAATCATGGGCACGCAGCTGGACCAACCATAGGCATGTGGGACAACCAAGGGAAAACCATCGGACCTGGAGATTATCCACTAAACCCAAATACAGCTTATTCGATAGAACTAAATGCTGCAGTCCAAATACCAGAGTGGAAAAAGACCGTAAGGATAATGTTAGAAGAAGATGGTTTCTTTGACGAAAAAGGCAACTTCAGATACATTGATGGCAGACAGAAAGAGATTTATATGATTCCAAGATAAAGTTAAATAAATATTCAACCATGGAAAGAAGAGATTTTCTAAAAAATGCTGGACTTGGTTCGGCGGCGATAGTCTTACCAAAACCTAATAATCAAGCCGATAACCAATTAAAGCCACGAATAAAACTCAGCGTGTCTAGTTATTCATATTGGCATTTCAAAGGTGATAAGTTTCCTATAGAAAAAGTAATAGACGATGCCGCTCGAATGGGGCTGGATGGCATTGACGTTTTGCACCGACAAATGGAAGGCGAAGACAATGCTTATATCCAAAAACTAAAACGTCATGCTTTCGAAAATGGAATAGCCCTTACTTGCTTGTCAATTCATCAAGGCTTTGTTTATCCTGATACCGCCGAACGTAAAAAACACATTGACCATACACTACATTGCATAGAATTAGCGGCCAAAATGGGTATTCCTTGCTTGCGACTAAACACTGGCCGATGGAACACTATAAAATCATTTGACGATTTCATGAAAGCCCGTGGAATAGAACCCGCCATAGCTGGTTACACAGAAGATGATGCATTTGCTTGGTGTATAGACGGGGTAGAACAATGTGTAAAAAAAGCCGAAGAATTAGGCGTTTTGTTGGCTTTAGAAAATCATTGGGGCTTGGCTGCAACCCCACAAGGAATGATCAGAATTCACAAGGCCATCAATTCACCCTGGCTGCAATTGTTGATGGACACCGGCAATTTCTTGGAAGATCCTTATGATAAACTCGAGATGATAGCCAAAGATACCTGCTTTGTTCAAGCCAAAACTTATTACGGGGGCGGAGTATGGTACAGTTTAGATTTGGACTATGAGAGAATAGTAAAAATCCTCAACAAGGTCAATTACCAAGGCTATATTTCTATTGAATTTGAAGGTAACGAAGCCGCTGAGTCTGGGGTTAGAAAAAGTGTAGAAATGCTGAGGAAATATATTTAATGCTAAAAAAAGCCACGAATTCACGAATTATTTTATTCAAACAATTGATATTCAAACATTTTAATTCGTGCATTCGTGGCAAATCTTAAAATTCTATTGGTATAGTCACGCCTGTTTTATCCCAACCAATGTGCATATCAGCTCCTTTGGTTTCACTTTTGGTGAAAATTATCGATAGGTTTTCTAGACTTTCGGCCAAAATTCTGGTTTTAACTTTAAATCGCATCACATCTTTGGATTCTTTGTAGTCATAATCGCCCCAAATGTCCGTTTCGGTGTTAAGAATTATAGTCCACTCATCGGCCGTAGGAATTGCAAAAAGACTGTAAACGCCAGCTTTAACTTTTTTGCCATCTAGTTTTACATCTTTAAAAAACTTGATTTCTGTAGCTTCATTGGCACCAAAACGCCAAACTTTGTCATAAGGAACCAACTTTGCACCGAAAACTTCACGGTCTTTTTTGGCTGGACGAGAATAAGTAACTCTTACAAAGGCTTCTTTGCCAACTTTTTCGGGAGCAAACTTGATGTCATGAGCAAAATTGTCAGGATAGTATGCCATGTCCATAGGACTTTTATCAAGACCTCTGAATTTTTGGGCATGGATATTCAGAATAAACGCAAACGAGCAAACTAAAAGAATAAGGTATTTTTTCATGTTACAGCTTTAAATTTATCAAATATGAGAAATTTTGATGAATAAATTTGTTAATCAAATGACAATCTGAGGAAGTTTTTTATAAAAATCAGGTCAAAAGAAAGATTTGATAATAGTCGAAGTTTTAATGGCCGTTTTTTTATTAATTTGTATTTCGAATAATAATAACCCTAAAAGATGAAAGAAAATACCCAGTTTGACAAATTAGACCTAGAAGGACTAAAGAAAAAAGAGAAAGCCCTGAACATAAGCCTTAAAGTAATAATTGGAATGTTGATTGTAATGGTTTTGGCTGGTATTTATTTGGCTATCGAACAAGGTTTTAGTGTGTTTACCATTTTGCCAGTGGCTTTTTTACCTATACTGATGACCAACATAAAAAATGTTAAGAAGATTAGAGAAATGATAGCTGAAAGGGAGAAATAGTAATTCCCCAAAACAATCATTTCAGAAAAAATCCACTCCGATATTTGAATATTGATTGGATATTTCATCCTTGACTTTCGAATCCGTAATTATATTTTTCACGAAATCTATTCTAGCAAAAGATAAATATTTATCCTTTTCAAATTTAGAAGAATCGCACAAAAAGTAGATGACTTTTGCATTATTGGCCATTGCAAGCGTCATTTCTGCTTCCTTCTCAGAGTTTGCACTTAGGCCATTGGTTATTGATATACCATCGATTCCTACGAAGGCTATGTCTGCTTTATATCTGGCTATGTGTTCGGTCGCAATTTTTCCATGAGCTGCTTGTCTTTCTGCATCTATTTCGCCACCAGCAAAATTTACATGCACTTCTGAGCCTAAAAGTTCCTTCACAATTGGTAATGAGTTGGTTACGACCTTTATTTTTTTATTTTTAATAAATTGGCAAATCCTGAAAACCGTACTTCCACAGTCCAAAAACACCACATCGCTTTCTTGAATAAGACTAGCGGCTTTTTTGCATATTTCGTCTTTGGCTTCAGTATTGATTTCTGTTTTTTGAGAAAATGCCACTTTTGTTAGTCCAATTTTTACAGCACCTCCGTGCGTTCGAATTAATAGATTCTCCTTGGCCAAAATGTTCAAATCTCTTCTGACTGTAATTTCAGAAATACCCAATTCAAGAGCCAATACTGGCACCTCTGCTGAATCTTTGGTTTCTAAAATCTCTAAAATTTTATGCTTTCTAAGTTGAAAATTCATTTCTACTTGTATATTTGTTCAAATTTAATCATATTTAATCATATTTAATCATAAAAAATCATAATGAACATTAAAAATATTAAAATTGAAGTGCTTTCTGACAATTGGTACACACTCCGAAAAGTGACTTTTGATCACCAAATGAAATCGGGTGAATGGGTGACACAAAGCAGAGAAGCCTACGACAGAGGCAATGGAGCGGTAATTTTGCTGTATAATTCTGAAACAAAAACAGTGATTTTAACCAAACAATTTAGAATGCCCACTTATATGAACGGCAATACAGACGGAATGCTCATAGAAGCCTGTGCTGGACTTTTAGATGCAGACAACCCCGAAGATTGCATAAAAAGAGAAACCGAAGAAGAAACGGGTTTCAAAGTAACTGATGTAAAAAAAGTTTTTGAAGTATATATGTCACCAGGCTCAGTGACTGAAATTCTCTACTTTTTTGTGGCTGAATATTCAAAAGACCACAAAGTAAATGATGGTGGGGGTGTAGATAATGAAAACATTGAGGTACTAGAACTTGATTTTGCTGAAGCCATGAAAATGATAAAATCGGGTGAAATTAAAGATGCCAAAACCATAATGCTTTTGCAACATGCGTTTATTGAAGATTTGGTTTAATTCGTTAATGTGCTAATTTGATAATTTGTTAATGTGATAATGAATTAATAAATGATGAAAAGTTTTACCTGGTCAAGTATATCAGAAATATAAAAAATTCACCTATTTCAAAATGGGTTAAGAAATCAAAAACCACGAAATGAGAAATAATAAAGCTATGAAATGAAATTTATATTTTTCTCATTCTCAATAATTCTAAAAAACACCTATAATATTTCCAAACCCAAAAATTGCTCGTATTTTTACTTTTATTCAAAAAATATCAATGAGCAAAAAAATAATATTTACAGAAAAAGCCCCTGCGGCCATTGGTCCTTACTCTCAGGCTGTTTTAGCTGGAAATACACTTTATGTTTCGGGGCAAATAGCCTTGGATTTGGCACCACTAGGCGACATAAAAGCTGAAACACAGCGAATCATGGAAAATCTAGGTCATATCTTGGCTGAAGCAGAAATGGACTATACCAACGTCGTAAAATCGAGTATTTTTCTGAAAAACATGGACGATTTTGCTGTTGTAAATGAAGTTTATGGCAGTTTTTACCCGGAAAATCCTCCTGCAAGGGAAACTGTGCAAGTGGCCAAATTGCCCAAAGATGTAAATGTGGAAATATCAGTTATTGCAGTAAAATAAAAAACCTCCCGATTGCTCAGGAGGCTATGTTTAAGGTCAAGATTGATTGTTTATTAAGGTTAAATAGCGTTACAAAACTATAACAAATTCAAGAAAAAATATAATTTTCAAATAAAATAATTCGAGAAATTTTACATCTATCTTATAATCAACCTTTAAAAAATGAATAACAGAAGAGAATTTATCAAAAAAAGTATTGGAACTGCCTCAGTATTAAGCTTAGGTGGTTTAACTGAAAGTGTTTTTGCTCACCAAACCAAGATTGAAAAAAACAATTTCAAAATGCTTTATGCACCGCATTTTGGGATGTTTAAACATTCCGCAGGAGAAGATTTATTCGATCAACTCCAATTTATGGCCGACAATGGATTTATGGCTTTGGAAGACAACGGAATGCTCAAAAGACCTGTTGAAACGCAAAAGAAAATAGGCGAAACGCTCAACAAGCTAGGTATGAAAATG
>JAIPAJ010000012.1 GCA_021740125.1 Leadbetterella sp.
AGAAGGCAAAGACTGTTTAACTGTACTAGATTTTGTTGGAAATTCAAGACCAGAATATGATTTTGAAAGCAAATTCAGAGCCTTAATAGGAAAAACAAAAACATCAGTTCAAAAAGAAATAGAGGATGGCTTCCCCCGTTTGCCATTGGGTTGTTCAATTGTTCTTGAGAAAAAAGCGAAAGAGACTATTTTAGAAAACATAAAAAAAGCTACTTCTTTTAATATTAATCAGTTAATAAACAAAATTAGGAACTTCAAATACCAAACAACACTTCCTTTTTCATTAAAAAACTTTATTGATTTCACTGATATTACAATTGAAACTATTTATAAAAAAGATAGTTGGTCGAGGTTATGTAACAAAGCTGGAATTATAGAAGATTTTAGTCCAAAAAATGAAAAAGAAATTTTTGGAGCAATTTCAAATAAATGGCTATCTACAAAATCCTTAAGCTATTTTAAATTTATTTTGAAACTTGCCAATATTAATTTTAAAATCACAATTTCTGATTTTTCAGAATCAGAAAGAATTATGCTTTTAATGTTACATTATGATATTTGGCAAAAACAAGGTGGCTTTAATTCATTAGAAGATAGTGTTAAGGAAATTGGTAAAAACAGAGTCCTTGTAAATGAAATAATTGAAGTCCTTGAAATTTTACTTGATAAAATTGATTTCTTAGAATCCGATTTAGAATTACCCTATATTCAACCATTAAAATTACATTCAAGGTATACTAGAGATCAAATACTAGTTGCTTTCCAATTAAGCACATTCGAAAAAAAATCATCAAACAGAGAAGGTTGTGCCGAAAATAAAGTATTAAATTCAGAGGTATTATTTATTGATTTAATCAAATCTGAGGAAGATTTTTCTCCAACAACAATGTACGAAGATTATGCTATAAGTGAAACCTTATTCCATTGGCAAAGTCAAAATGCCTCTAAACCAGAAATCGGTAAAGGTTTATCATATGTAACTCAAAAAGAAACAAATAAAAAAATATTACTATTCGTTCGCGAAAAAGCTAAGGATGAAAATGGGAATACAATGGGTTATGTTTTTATTGGAGAAGGAAATATCAAAGATTACGAAGGATCAAAACCAATGAGCATAAAATGGGAATTAAATGAACCCATGCCAAATTATCTCTGGAAAGATTCTGCTAAATTGTCAATTGGATAATGTTTCCTATTATTTATTTGATAAACCAATAAATTGCATCAAATTTCAAAAGAAAAAATGTCAAACTTCGAAAAATACCTACAAGTCATATTAGACAACATCATAGCCTACACACCGAAATTGCTAGGGGCCATTGCCGTTTTGGTTATTGGTTTTTGGGCTGCCAATAAACTCGAGAAAGTGGTTATAGAACGCCTCAAACGCTCCAATTTCTCTCCCGAAATCACTTCATTTTTGGGCTCAATATTTGGCATAGCTCTCAAGATAGCAGTGCTTTTGATGGCAGCGAGCATTGCGGGTTTTGATACTTCGGCACTGGTGGGCATGTTGGCTGCCGCCGGTTTTGCGGTAGGTTTGGCATTGCAAGGTGGATTGGGCAATTTTGCCTCGGGTATATTAATCCTCATCTTTAAACCCTACAAAGTGGGCGACTGGATAGACATTAACGGTAAGTTTGGCAAAGTGGAGGAGATTCAGATTTTCAATACCATCCTCGTCACGCCTGGCCACAAAACCCTGATTATTCCCAATGCCCAAGTGACCTCCCAAATCGTGACCAATTATTCCAAAAAAGGATTCATCCGACTAGAAATAGACATTCATATGCCTTACGAAGAAAGCTTCCCAAAGATCAAAGGCATCATTGAGCAAGTGCTCGAAAAAACTCCACTTGTACTTAAAGACCCAGTACCACAAATCGGCATCGAAACTTTCGATAACTTTTTTGTTAAAATCAGTGTAAAACCTTACGTTAAGCCTGACGATTATTGGGATGTGACCTATGATATCAGGTCCCGACTAAAAGCAGCTTTCTCAGCACATCACATCAAAGTAAGCTACCCAGAGTCAGTCCGTCAAGGAGAAATTGGGGGTTAATTAGTTAAGGTAATAATTAGTTAATTTGCTAATGGGTTAATGAGCCAATTGGCAAATTTGCCTCAATATTTAAATACAGGAATTTTTATAAAACTGTCTGCGTACCATTTGATTTGGAGTGGCACCTTGGCGTCTTTTATGGTTTCGGAGCTGACCTCTTTACCGGTTCCATAATTGATTTCCCAATCGAGGTTTTTGTTGATAGATAAAACAACCGCCAGCCTACTTCCTGCATCGATGGTCTTGGAAGTAAAAAATGAATCTTTAATGCTCAATGTCTCTTTTTTATTCGGGGTTAGCAGCTGCCTTTTCTCTCTGTTTTCAATAAAACTGGCCCTTTGAAGGGAGTTACTAAGCCAATGTAGTCGACCGTCAGGCAGCATTTCGTACAGATCGACCCTGATGTCCATGTCTTTCTTGTTGATGCTGGCTTTGAGCTGCCCCAGAAATTCACCGTTGATATCAAAGGCCTTAGAAAATGGCTCAGAAACAAAACGAAGCGAGTTGTCATTTCTAAAAACGCTGTCGATTACTATGGCCTCGCCAAGGAGCTTTAGTTTGGAGGAGTCACTTCTGTCTGCAAAATCTATTTCATGTTTGATGTATTCGCTGGCTCCCCCAGTTTTCATATCTAGCTTATAGTGGTTCTGTTTTCTTGTATTGGAGAGGTAAAATGTGAGGGTATCATTGTTCATTTTCGACAGCTGAGGCAAATGCCTCCACGCATTTTTACCCATTACTTCTATATTTACTTTGTCTTTCAGGATTTCTGGTCGTGGTTTATTTTTGAAAACAAAATCAAACCATTCAAAAACCAAGTTGGTGATGTTCAATTTGGCTACAGAATCTATGGCATAACCGCCCAATTTTGTGGAGGGCGAAGCTTGTGCCCCAAAATGATCGTATGGACCTAACAATAAATAATGGTTGGCTGATTTATTTAGCTTGAGGTGTTTATTATAATAGTACATGGCACCACGTTGGTCTTCGTCATAATAGCCAGATATGGTCAATACAGGTATATTTAACCTTGAAAATTCCTGATCATTGGGAGTCATATTTTTCCAATAGCTGTCGAACTTTGGATGATCCACCCACCGCTGAAAAATGGCGTTCGGTCTGCCATCTAAGGAATCCAAAGCTCTGAAGCTTTTACCACTTACGTACCATTTTTTTGCCAAAGCATGCCAGTAAGCTTCATTGTTCATCTCGGTCATGTCCACTCCCTTGTTGTTTCCAACAAAATGTATCCATCTCAGCATATAAGTCATAAAAATATTGTTGGCCAAGGGATAGTCAACCCCCACACCTACAGATACTTGTGGAACGATGGTCTTGAGTGCTGGATGCAAGGTTTTGGCTGCAGCCCACTGTGAAAAACCCAAATAACTCCCTCCATACATACCTACTTTGCCATCACTCCAAGCTTGTTTGCTTATCCAGTCAATGGCGTCATAGGCATCCTTGGCATCATGCTCAAAAGGCTCAATATCCTGCGGACTTAGCGATTTCCCCCTGGTATTTACCACTACACCCACATATCCTTTTTCTGCGGCAAGTTTTGCATCTGCTTTGTCACCAGAACCGCTATAGATGTTAAAAATCATCACTGTTGGTAATTTCTCTAATGCGTTTTTTTTGCGAGCAATGGTGGCGTGTATCAAGGCTCCGTCTCGGGTTTTAATCAGAAGGCTGTCTTGGATATCATATTTTTGATTTTCTACTTCGGCCAAAAAAGAAGCCACGGGTTTTAACACCTGACTGTAAACAACATAAGAGGCATAACTGCGACAAAGCAATATTCCTTCTTCTTTAGAAACACTTCCACTTTTCAATACTTCAAAAAAACCTTTTTTTATCTGAGCGATATCGGTTGAAAAATAGCTTTCGGCTTCAATTTTTTCAGCGTTATTTAGTTTTGCATATTCTTTTTTGAAAACCTCCAAGTAGTGCTCAGCAAAAGCTTTATCCGATTTTTCATTGAGGGTTTTGAGAAAGGTATTAAATTGAAAGCCAATGCCATTGCTAGGTGTTTTTTCTTCTTTTGCTATCCATTCTATAAATTCTAAAAAGGTTTTTTCGGCCATTTCATATTCTCTGGCAGCAATTTGTAGTCTAAATACAAGGTTCAATTCTTTCTCAGAAGTAGGATTTGGCAAGTCTTGAAGGATGTTTTTGGCCAAAGTTGCTATTTCCTTTTGGATAGATAAACTGTCGCTGGTATCAGAAACCTGGAAAGGGTAATTTTGCCCAAAAGAAATATTCGAAATTAAAAGTAGACCAATTAGGATTCTAAGAGCCATTAATCGTTTTTTTTCACAAATAAATAAAAATATGCGTGTGTATTCAAAAACTGTAAACAATAAAAAAGAATGTTTTATCCTGCGGTAAGCAGTAGCTCAAAGGGAAGATCTAATAAAATTCTCATAGGAACACCCTTGCTATACAAACTATTGTTTTTCAACAATTTAAGGATTTACATTTAGTTATAGGTGGCTATTGACTTATTGTAATATTTGAATTATTTTTCAAAATAAGCGACGCTTTAACAAGAGAATTTGTCCCAGTAAGACACACAAAGTATGGAATTTAGCAGTGTTGTTAATGCGAAATCTAAAAAAAAGAAAATTCTAGAATGGTTAATGATTAAAAAATCCAACCCAAAACCAAATAAAACAAAGAAGGACAAAGCAAACAACCCAAACCTGTATAAAAGGTGGCCGTAACTGCTCCATAAGGAACCAAAGCAGGGTCTGTAGCCGCCAAACCTGCCGAAACGCCGGAGTTGGTACCCATCAATCCGCCAAAGGCCATGGCTGCTGCAGGGTTATTTAAACCCACTCTTTTGGCCAAAAGTGGTGTAAGAATAGTCACCAAAATGGCCTTTAAAACACCAATGGCGATACTCAGGGCGATGACGTCGGAGCTTGCTCCCAAGGCCGCACCTGTAACAGGCCCAACGATGTACGTACAGGAACCCGCACCTATCGTACAAAGACTTACGGCATCACGATAGCCCCAAATCCATGCTAAGACTACTCCCAACACAAAAAACATCAGAATTCCATAAATCAATGACACAAATCCTAAGAATCCAGCCTTTTTCATGATGGCAAAACTAGCCCCCATGGCAGTGGCAACAATAGTAAAATCACGGAACATGGAGCCTCCAAATGTACCAATTCCTTTGAGCGTTGACAAGTCTGCCAGGCCTTTATCCCCACCCGATATTATTCCACCAAAATAAGCCAAAATCAATCCTACCAATATGGCTATTGCAGAACCCGGGAGGTAGCCTTTTAGTATTTTTCTGGAAAAAAGCTCTGAAAGCAAAGCAATAACCCCCACCACTAGAAATCCAACGATAAGCCCGTTTTTATCAATAAAGTTTTTGAATATTTCCATTTTAGTGTTTCGTGGTTAGTTTTATCAAATAGGGTAAGGAGGCAAATGCAGCAATTACGGGAATGGCACCGACAATTACAGCCAAAAAACCACTTGAGACGGCCACTTTCACGTTTTGAGAAGCACTCATGGCAATGATAACTGGAATATACATTTTGTTCCAAAAATCTACTCCTTTTTCGAATTCAACATCGAGCCAACCTTTTTTCTGTAACCATTCTTTGCAAAGCAGCAGTATAATCATGGCAAAGCCCACTCCGCCAACATTGGCCTTTACGCCTAAAAATTCGCCGAGATACTCGCCACAAAGCTGACCCGTAAGATAAGAAAAGGCCAAGATGGCCACTCCATAAATAATCATAATCAAATATTTTTAAAGAGTTCTTTTACATCATTTTTGGTCACTTTGCCCATGGCATTTCGAGGCAACTCTTCCACTATCAGATATTTACGGGGAGTTTTGTATGCAGGCATCATGCCACGTATCCATTCGTTGAGTTGTTTCAAATCTAAAGCTTTATTCCGAACCACAATGCCAGCCACTACCAATTCTCCCCATTCTTCGTCAGGAATACCCACCACTGCACAATCATTGAGTTGTGGATGTTTTCTTAAAACCTCTTCTATTTCCAAAGCGGATATTTTGTATCCCCCCGACTTGATAATATCTACAGAATCACGACCTAGAATACGATAATAGCCGTTTTCTACCACCGCAACATCACCGGTTTTAAACCAGCCATCTTCGGTAAATGCCTTTTCGGTAGCTTCGGCTTTTCCCCAATATTCTTTAAAAACATTGGCTCCTTGTATTTGTATTTCACCGGGGATTTCCTCTTTTTCAATCACGCCGTTTTCATCTATTAATCTTACAGAAACACCTGGGAGAGGTTTTCCGATATAGCCTGCTTTTCGCTCTGCGTCATAAGGATTGCTGATACCCATGCCGATTTCGGTCATGCCGTAGCGTTCTAACAAAGTATGACCCGATATTTCCTGCCATTTTTCCATAACCGAAACAGGCAAAGCGGCCGAACCTGAAACCATCAACCTGAATTTTTTAAGATTTTCAGTAATGGCTTGCTTTTCCATTTCAGCCAAATTATCCCAATAGGTTATCAGTTTAAAATAAATGGTTGGCACCGCCATAAATACATTAATTTGCCCTTTTTCAAAAGCCTCAAATACTTTTTCTGGACTAAATCCATCTAAAAACTCCACTGTAGCACCCGACCACAAGGCACAAGAAACGACATTAACAATGCCATGGACATGGTGTAAGGGCAAAACACAAATAGTGTGATCTGAGGAAGTCCATTGCCAAGCATCTACCAAAGTACTTATTTGAGCTTCCAAATTGTCATGAGTCGTAACTACACCTTTTGGCAGACTGGTGGTGCCGCTGGTATAGAGAATCATCGCATTTCTGTCAGTGGTGATGTCAGGCAAAACACTAGTCCCGGTATCATTTTCTATTTCTTTTTCATTTGAAAAATCAGAAGACTTATAAAAAATGAATGTCTTTGCATGAACTAGAGGTTTCAACACATCCAGATATTCAGGACCTGAAATCACGATTTCAGCAGCGGTATCTTCTAATACATACTTCAAAGAAGGCAATGGATAGGTAATACAAAGTGGCACTGCTACACCACCAGCACGCCAAATGCCCCATTGAAAAGCTATATATTCAAAGCCCGGTGAAACCATGAAGGCTACTCGCTTTTGGTGTAGGTCGGCTTCGCCATTCAGAAGTATATTAGCTATTTGAACTGATTTAGATTGTAAATCAGCATAGGTAAATGCTTCACCTTTATCTAAAATCGCACATTTATCTCCAAAGTTTTCAGAATTTAATATTAATTGAAGCATTTCTAAAAGATATATTTCCAGTTACAAAAAAGATTCTTACTATAAAATCCACCTAAAACACAAATGTAGTTTCAGAAAAATGCTTAAAAAAATTTCTGCTAAAAAATGATTTATAACTATTCAAATAATAAATTTACAGGAGTGTACCAAGCATCCTATCTTTTTCTAAAAATCCTCCAAAAGGCCAAATTAAGCCTATATTAAAAAGCATTGTAACATTCTACCCAATGCTTGTACTTTTCTCATAAGCATGGTATTATTCCAATATTATCATGGCATCCTGAGAAGAACTTTCAATTTAGGTCTTTTAGGTAATTGACACGTATTCAATTTGTTCTGTACATTTGCAACATCAAAGGTTTTCTAGAACGGTAGATTTATTCAAGTACAAAAACAAGATTTAAATTTTTATCAAATTAGAAAACAAACAAAGAAAATTATGAAAAAGCTTATTTTAACCGTTGCAGTTTTGATGGGAGTATCAGCTGCTAACAACACTTTCGCCAACGACAATTTCAATGGTATCAAAATCGTTGAGATCAACGCTGAAGCTACTGAGCTTCAAGTAAAGGCTTTCAAAGGCCTTAAGTTCCAATTGACCTTAGACAATCTCGATAAAAAAACATATATAGCTATCAAAAACGCCAGCGGAGAGGTATTCCACAGCGAATTTGTTTCAAAAACTGAAACTTTCAGCAAGCTGTACGACTTGTCTGCTTTGGCAGATGGTGAGTATTTCTTTGAGGTCGTTACAGGAAAAGAGAAATTAGTGAAAAACTTCCAGATAGCTACAAACGTAACAAGAACTGCTACTGCTCAGTAATAGTTTAGCGTTGTAGCCGAATCTAAAAAACCTTTGAAGAAAAACCCAAGCTAACCTAGCTTGGGTTTTTTATTTATTTAATATTTTGAGCATTTTTTTTCTTAAATTTGTACCTCAATTTCTAAATAAACAGGTATGTTTCAGAATCTTCAGGATAAACTTAACGGTGCATTTAAAACCCTCAAAGGCAAAGGGCGTATCACCGATGTAAATATAGCCAGTACAGTAAAGGAAATCCGACGTGCCTTGATGGATGCTGACGTAAATTACAAAGTAGCTAAAGACGTTACAGACAGGGTAAAACAAGAAGCTCTTGATCGTAAAGTGATGATAGCGGTGGAGCCAGGGCAACTTTTTGTAAAAATTGTTCAAGAGCAATTGCAAGACCTCATGGGCGGCATGGCTCAAACCGTAAACCTTAAAGGTTCACCAGCTGTGGTTTTGATAGCTGGACTTCAAGGTTCGGGTAAAACTACTTTTTCAGGAAAATTTGCGGCCTATCTAAAAAAACAAGGCAAACAAGTGATGCTAGTAGCCTGCGACGTGTACCGTCCGGCGGCCATCACACAGTTGCAAGTTTTGGGTGAGCAGATTGGCGTAGAAGTATATGCAGAACCCGACAATAAAGATGCAGTTTCGATAGCCAAAAATGCGGTAGCAGCGGCTAAAGTCAAAGGGAAAAGCATTGTAATTGTCGATACAGCTGGTCGTTTGGCGGTTGACGAGGTCATGATGACCGAGGTTGAAAACATCAAAAAGACCATTTCTCCATCTGAGATTCTATTTGTTGTAGACTCTATGACGGGTCAGGATGCGGTAAATACGGCCAAGACTTTCAATGAACGCCTTAATTTTGATGGCGTTGTACTTACCAAATTGGACGGTGACTCACGTGGTGGTGCGGCCTTATCAATCCGTACTGTAGTTGAGAAGCCTATTAAGTTTATGAGTACGGGAGAGAAAATGGAAGACCTCGACATTTTCCACCCTGATCGTATGGCCAGTAGAATCTTGGGCATGGGTGACGTGATATCGTTGGTAGAAAGAGCCCAGCAGGCTTTTGACGAAGACGAAGCCAAAAAGATGAACAAGAAGATGCGTGAGAACAGTTTTGATCTCAACGATTTTCTTTCTCAGCTGGAGCAAATCAAGAAAATGGGTAATATCAAGGACGTGATGGGTATGATACCAGGAATGGGTTCAGCTGTAAAAGATCTCGACATCAGCAATGATTCTTTTAAGCCTATAGAGTCTATCATAAAAAGTATGACTCCCAAAGAGCGTGAGCTGCCCGATCTTATAGACGGAAGCCGCAGAAAACGTATTGCAGGTGGAGCAGGAAGGACTATTCAAGAAGTAAACAACCTTTTGAAGCAGTTTGACCAAATGAAAAAAATGATGAAGAAATTCAACAAAATGAGTCCAAGTGGCAAATCAAGAATGTTTGGTTGATTTTGAAAGAAGCTATATTATCAAAGCCTATTAGAGAAATTCTTCAAACAGCTATTTTTTATTTTTTTGAATAATAATAAAGTTTGGGAGCCACTGGTAATTCACCTCGCTCGCTAATGGTATAGTAGCCTTTGGCTTGGTAGTCCCAGCAAATTGATTCACCTTGATTTTCTTGAACATAAGGTGCTCCAACATCTCTGTTACGTGAAAGTGCCTGAAAAATGGTCTCGTTGGTTTTTAGTTTCCAATAAAAAACTGCAATGTAAGTTTTCAATAATATTTCGTTACCATCTGCTGAAATGTCTCCACCTACTATTCCCCAATACGGTATTGTTCCTAAAAATTCTGCCTCAAAAGGTTGATTTACTGGTTGCGGGTATTTAAGTTTGAAAACCTTTACATTCAACTCATCTTTTGTAATAATATACAAATCCTTTGTTTTTGGATCAAGCAACAGTGTTTCTGCGTTATTGGATGCATTCTTAGGATAAAAAAACTGAATGGCATCCACTTTCTCCACGAAGTTTACGCTTGAATTGGGCTCTTCAAACCTATAAATGGTATATTGCTTATTTGAACCTCCATTATTATCCCCAATATCTGCTGTATATATATAACTTTTTCCAACTTCTGGACCAGGTCCAGTGGCGATATCTTCCCAGTCTCGATTTTGTCCATTAATATTTACAAATTTCTGATAAGATCCATCTTTTGAAAACACATGATATCCTGCCGACGCCTCACTGTCTTCAATTATAAACAAACTTCCAAAATATAACCTTGAGGGGGCAATTCCTGAAGCCTCATTTGTTTTGCCTAGAGGTGTGTCAAAGACCAGTGGTGTGGCATTAAAAGAGGTTGTGGAATCTACAGGAGTGGGTTGGGGTTTATCGCCACCACTTCCGAACAGAAAACATGAATTTAGACTTACACTTATGAGGACAAATATCAATAATCTCTTCAAAACTTCTATTTCTTTATTTTGGAAACGCAAAAAAGATACCTTTCACAAAACTTTCTGTAAATTTATTTTTGGTGGCTGTTTTCCAAAACCAATTCTTCTAGCAAATTAACCCAGTTTTCTGAATCGTTAAGGCTTTCTACCAAATCCCATTTTTCACCACCATGTTCCTCAAAAAGCTCTTTGTATTCGTCGCCAACTTCAATGGTAGTCTCCAAACAATCAGATACAAAAGCAGGAGAAAAAGCCAATACACTCTTAATACCTTTTTTACCAAATTCTTTGATAACGTCATCGCTATAAGGCTTAATCCAAGGTGTTTTGCCCAACCTCGATTGAAAACTAGTGGTGTAAGTACCTTCTTTCAGTCCCAATTCTTTTACCAAAAGTCGGGTGGTTTCAAAACACTGAGCTCGATAGCAATGCTGATTTTTCTCAGTGATATTGTCACAACAAGTACCAAACTTACAAACACTGTGGCAGTCGCCTTTGGTTATTTGCCTCTCAGGTATGCCGTGGTAAGAAAACAGAAAATGCTCGTAATCATACTTGTCCATGTGTGTGCGGGCATTTGCTGCAAATCCAGCTATAAATTTTGGATAATCGTAAAAATTATTCACGATTTTTATTTCAGGTATCACCAGCCATTTTGATACAATCTCCATTACTTTTTGATACACCGAACCTGTGGAAGCAGAAGCATAATGAGGAAATAAAGGAATAACAATTAAATCTTTAATCCCTGATTTTTGAAACTCATCTAACTTTGACTGAATAGACGGATTCTGATACCTCATAGCCAATTTTACAATGTATTGGTCACCCAATTTGTTTTGCAAATCACGCTCATTGGCTAAGCCATATATTTTCAGCGGCGAACCGTTTTCTGTCCACAATTCTCTATAAATTTTGGCTGATTTAGGTGATCTAAACGGAGCTATAATGGCATTAACCAACAACCAACGGGGCACGGCAGGTATGTCCAACACTCGTTCGTCCCAAAGAAATTCTCTCAAATATTTTCTAACATCCGGCACACTAGGCGAATCAGGCGTTCCTAAATTTACCAACAATACGCCTGTTTTTAACTCTTTACTCACTTTATTAATTCTGGTTTTTTAAAATCTGTAAAAACACTTTCATCAAGTTTTTGATATACAGCAATATCCGTCAACTTCCTTTCTCCTCTATCTCCAGAAAGCAATACTTTGCCATACATTTTATAGTCTTTCCAAGGCATAGTAAATCTTGGCTTTTCATCAGCAAAATTTCCAAAATGACTCCATTGTGTTATCAAGTGTGATTTCTTATCGAAATAAATCCAATATTTGTTATTTGGAGTTACACCAACTTCTTTAAAGGTCATTTCCAGATATTCAGCCTCATTTCCATCAGCTGTTTTGGCATCACCCAAATATTTTAAACTTACCCCTGGATCACTGAGTTTCCAAGGCATTACCAGCCAATAAGAGTGGTTTATCCAGATTCTCTTGGCTTCTTCCAAAAACTTGTTCAAACTGTCAGGATGTGTTTGCTCAACTCCTTTTTTCCAAATTTTACCTGTCTTGTCGTTGATATTGAGAATATATACGGAATTCTCTTTCAAAAAGTCTATTCTTACACGGCTCTTGTGTTTGTCCCAAGTCAATGACTGGTTTCCAAAAAAAGTCCAATGAATGTATCGGGTTTTATCATAGTTTTTTTGACCTCCCATAGCCTTCAAAACTTTAGATTTTAGCGTTTCTACGTCTTGTGCCCGCAGGTCGGTAATGCAAGCCAACAAGAATATGGCCAAAGAGATTTTTTTTAGAAAACTGAATTTTGTCATATTTTATGTTATTTAGAATGATTTACTTTATTGTCTCAAAACAAGCGAATACCTTAGAATAAAAAAGTAAAATTTGTTTTGCGAATTTTCACTTACTAATTAATTTTTAATTTGGCAAACTATAGCATCATGGAACAAATCACCAACATTTTTGAAAACACGAAAAATCAAACTTCACTCGGTATAAAAGATTGCCTGAGGTTAATTGGTTTAAAAGAGCTCACGGCCAACATTTATGCTGTACCAAAGGGCAAAAAGCCTAAAAACGAAATTTTGCCTGCGTAATCATTCTTAGAATTCTCAAGTTAATACAGTAAAAACCTCTTAAGGGAGGTTTTTGTTTTTAATATGCTCTTACCAATTTGCCTTCCATAAAATTGATAAAGGCTTTATTTACAACTTTATTTCCTCCAGGAGTAGGATAATCGCCCGTAAAATACCAATTACCCAAATGATTAGGACAAGCTTTGCTAAGATTTTCTACCGTTTGATAAACCACCGCTACTTCGGCAGAGATGCCCTCTGGTCTAATAATTTGAGCTATTTTGCAAGAAATATCTTCATCAGAAAATGGCTCAAACAATGATTTTACAAGGTTTTCTTTGTGCAACTGTCCATTTTTTTGCAATTCAAGACAAGCATTATATACTTCTTCTTTTTTGTACTCAATGCCACGCTCTTTGAGCAATGCCAACATTGCTCTAAAAGCTACAAACTCCTTGACTTTCGACATATCTATACCGTAACAGTCTGGGTATCGAATTTGAGGAGCTGAAGAAACAATTACAATTTTTTTCGGCCCTAATTTATCTAAAAGTTTCAAGATACTCTTTTCTAACGTAGTTCCTCTTACTATAGAATCGTCTATGATAACCAGTGTATCTACTTTTTTGCGTATAACACCGTGGGTCATTTCATACACATGCGATACCATTTCAGAGCGGTCGTCATCATTGGTGATGAAGGTACGAAGCTTCACATCTTTCGATACCAATTTTTCAAATCTTGGCTTGAAGTTGAGGATTTTGTCCAACTCCTCGTCATTCAGTTTTCCAGATTTTATCCTTTCCTTACGCCATTCGGCCAAATGATCTTCAATACCTTCTACCATGCCATAAAAAGCAGGCTCAGCAGTGTTTGGGATATAAGAAAATACTGTATTTTCTAAATCATAATCTATTTCTTTCAATATCTGAGGAATCAACAAACGCCCCAGTGTTTTTCTTTCCTGATAAATATCTGGATCAGATCCTCTGGAGAAGTAAATCCTTTCAAAACTACAGGCTTTTCTTTCGACTTTAGGCAAAATATTAAACTCCCCAAACTCGCCGTATTTATCTATGATGAGAGCACTTCCAGGTGAAATCTCTACTATTTGATCATATTTTGCTCCAAAAGCGGCTTTGATCGCTACTCTTTCTGATGCAACAACTATTACTTCATCATCGTACCAATAATAGGCTGGGCGAATACCCGCTGGGTCTCTCACGACAAATGAAGCTCCAAAACCTGTAATACCTGCCATGGCATATCCACCATCAAAATCACGACACGAACGGTGCAATACGCGTTGCATATCCATGTTATCTTCTATGATGTCGCTGAGGGCAGGGTTTTCGTATATTCCTTTAAAACGCTCAAAAACTCTTTGATTTTCTTCATCCAAAAAATGTCCAATTTTTTCCAAAACCGTTATAGTATCTCCTTGATCTTTGGGATGTTGACCCAAATGAACAAGTTTCCTAAACAGCTCGTCGGCATTGGTCATGTTGAAGTTACCGGCACAAACCAAGTTGCGACTTCGCCAGTTGCTTTGGCGGAGCATTGGATGGCAATTTTCAATTTCATTGCGACCGTGTGTTCCATATCTCAAATGCCCCAAAAACACTTCTCCCGAAAACGCAATGTTCTTTTGCAGCCAAGCCGCATCCTTCATTTTGTCGGGGTTGCTTTTCTGAACTTCGAGATACTTTTCGTTGATTTTTTTGAAAATATCCACCACTGGACGGTTTTCAACTGAACGGTAACGGCTGATGTAGCGGCTACCTGGAGGAACTTCTATTTTGACATTGGCCACACCTGCACCGTCTTGACCGCGGTTGGTCTGCTTTTCCATCAAAACATACAGCCTATTAACTGCATAGAGAGGTGTGCCATATTTCTCGATGTAATATTCGAGAGGTTTTCGGAGCCGAATGAGGGCAATGCCGCATTCGTGTTTGATAGCGTCGCTCATAATATTTTTGGAGGTGTGCAAACCTAAAATTTTGCACGTTTTTTTTAGACTGCAAAGGTCAAAATATTTACTATCAGGTGCAAGATAAAACTCAAAATATTTATTGAGTAAACACAGGCATTAAGAAAACAAAAATCGCTTTGGAAACAATTGTATACTGTTTAGACAAAATATTATTTCAAAAAATTCAATCTAAAAATTTATTAAATCCGTAACTGAATCAAATTTCTACAAATAACATGAAAAAAGGAATAAAAATTACCCTTTACAGTTTCACCGCTATCTTTCTAGGCTTGATGGTTTACGCCAATTGGCAACCAAAACCCCTACATGCCTATGCCAAAGACGCACAGCTGAGTATTTTTCAACTTAAAAAAACAGCTAATGAGCAAGATTTGGAAAAGATCAATAACAAGTTAGAAAAAGTCCAAGGTATTTCTGCAGTAGCTGGTAACACACAAAGCCAGATGTTGAGTGTTGTATTTCACCCAGATGAAATTTCTGAGAGTGATGTTAAAACTTGGTTGGTTAATGAGAACATTGAATTCGAAAATGCAAATTTTACAATTGATGGTCCTCCAGCAGCAGAATGTCCTGTACAACATGCGTATATCATGGGTTTTCAAAAAATTAAATATGCTTTAAATTTTCGTTAAACATAAAACAAAACAATTATGAAATTGGTAAAAATTTCGGTGATAGCCTTGGTGCTAGGAATGATGATGACCTCATGTAAAGAGGAAGAGGAGATGGTTGCTACCCCAACACTGTATGAGCGATTGGGCGGTGTTAATGCCATTTCGGCTGTGGTTGACGAGTTTATTGGCAGAGTGGCTGCGAATCCTGACATGGTGCGGACATTCCAACCATTGTTGACAGAAGTTGGACAAAAAGGAGCTGCTTCTCCAAAGTTAATTGCATTGAGACAAAACCTTATAGACCAAATTGGTGAGGCATCAGGTGGTCCGCAAAAATACATGGGCAAAGATATGGTTACGGCCCACAAAGGTATGATGATAACAGAAGTTGAGTTTAACTCTTTGGCAGGCAATCTTTCAGGTGCATTGGACAAATTCAGTGTGCCTGCTACTGAGAAAAACGAATTATTAACAGTAATCGGTAGCTTAAAACCTTCAATTGTAGGGAAGTAATTTAGATAGTAAAATCGGTAATTGAACACCTTCGAGCAATGCTTGAAGGTGTTTTTTTTTATAAATTATTACTCAAAAATCGAAAAAGCTTCTTAAAATAATCCATAACCTATCCTAAGTCATTTTTTAGGAAATAAAGGAAATTTAATTTTACGACAGAAACTGGTAAAATGTAAATACACATCAGAACCAGCCAAATTGTTGATTGATAACCAAAAAAAAATTCCATTTCAGTTAATATGTTAAGGATTCGTTAATCTTTGCATCTGGGCATATTCTTAAAAAACTACAATTATGACAGCACATTCATTTCATGTACCTGTTATGGGTTTGGGCTATACTGTTGAAACCCCGGCCAAAATCGCTCATTATGGCATTTCTTCTGTAATTTCTATCGTAGAAGACAACCTCATCGAAAAAATGCGAAAGATGTACTACGAAAGAGAGCAATTGCCGTATCAAGAAATCACACTTAAAGACGAAGACTACAGAGCTAAAAGAATTACTTCATATTTGAATGTAATCAAGCGAGTGGTGGATGCAAATTTTGAGCGTTTAAAAAGTCAAAAATTTGAGGACCAAACTGAGCTAACAAAATATTTTGAGCTATTACCTGACCATGCCGACTTGAAAATATTATATTTTGAGATGTTGGATGCCAAGGACTCCGAAAAACCAAAACTTGAGTCTGAGTTAAAAGCCAAAATGGTCAAAGGTTCTATTGATGTGAATATCATGACCAAGCTCGACAAATTTAATTATGATAAAAATGGTGAACAATTGGCCCCAGAATACTGCGATGCCATGGCGGCATTGCGTGGATTTGCTCTTTCTGATTTAAATTCAGGAATTGTTTTTTCTGCAGGAATGAACCCTCGCTTGTTTAGTTATTGTACCTCATTCACCGATTTTTTCCCAGACGAAAATGGTCATTTAAAAAAACAAATTATCCTGAAAGTGAGTGACTATCGTTCTGCACTGATCCAAGGTAAATTTTTGGCAAAAAAAGGCCTTTGGGTTTCTGAATTTAGAATAGAATCAGGCTTGAATTGTGGGGGGCATGCTTTTGCTTCTGGAGGCACACTTTTAGGGCCAATCATGGAAGAATTTAAAGACAAAAAACAGGAACTGATAGCCGAACTAAAACAAATTTGCGAAAAAACTTGGACAGAAATGGGATTGGAAAATATCCATCCTACTCTGAAAATTACGGTTCAAGGTGGCGTAGGCACGGCCAACGAACACAATTTTCTTTTGGAGCATTACCAGGTTGATAGTGTGGGTTGGGGCAGTCCATTTTTGATGGTTCCTGAAGTAGTAAGTATTGATAACGAATCACTTAGACTTTTGATAAATGCTAAAAAAGATGACTATTATTTGAGTGATGCTTCGCCTTTGGGAGTTCCATTTAACAATTTAAAAAATACTTCTTCGGAACTGTTGATTCAGGCAAGAATGGACAAAAGCCGACCTGGCTCACCTTGTTACAAGAAGTTTTTGCAGTTTGACACCGAGTTTACTAAAATCCCGATTTGTACCGCTTCAAGAGAATATCAAAACTTGAAAGAGTTGCAGATGAAGCAACTAGAAACGCCCGAATCAATCATAAAAAAAGGCGAAGAAACACTAAAAGTAAAAGAATGTCTGTGTGAAGGTTTGGCCGCTTCTGCTTTGATGGCTAACGGAATTCAACCTGACCGCAAACTTACGGCTGTTTCGATATGCCCTGGACCAAATTTAGCCTATTTTTCAGGTATATTTTCAATGAAAAGTATGATTGGGCATATATATGGAAGGGAAAATTTATTGAATAGTTTAGACCGCCCTCACATGTTTGTGAATGAACTAGAATTGAATGTAAAATACCTAAAAAATCAAATCAAGAAGTTTACTAATGAGACGATAGATCAACAAATAAAATTTGTGGAGACGTTTAAAAACAACCTTTTCGATGGCATTAATTATTATATAGACTTGGCTGAAAATATGAAAACAGAAACGTCTTCATTCATAGAAAAAATAAAGTCTGATTTGGCCAAAATTGAGGAAGAGCTAATTCGAATTACTGTACAAGAACCCGAATTAGCCTAAAAACTTCGGTATTCCAATAATTGAAAGCATTAACTTGTTGAAGAGTAAACTTTCAAAATATTTAACATTTCAAAAGAAAAAGTAAAATCAGAAATTTTTGATTTCAAGGTTACCGAGGTATTCTTTAATTTGGCTTTAACCAAATTATTTCTTGCCAATTCCAGTTTAATGTAACCTCAATCAATAATTCTGAATGATTACCAAAATTCATGAATTAATCACCATTCGGGAGAACACTTAAATGAAAAAAATAGAAATAAAATATATTAAAAAAGAAGAATTCTAAAGCATCGAGTACTGTTAATTCATTTAGGCATCAATCCCTTTTATTAAGTAAATATTTATAAAACTTACTCTTCGGATCCATTAAATATTGATCGGCAATTTGCTTATTGTAAGTTTTAATTAAAGAATCGTAAGTATCCAAAAACTTACTATATGATACTTTCTTATATCCATTAATATCAAAGGTAATAAAGCCTCTAGCGATTATTTTGATAGGCTGAATGGAGCCAAGTACCAATAAAAATATTAAAATTTTTGATTCAAACTTATTACTAAATATGCATTGAGCTAAACATAAATATAAAACTAAAAGGAAAGGCATACTCACTCTCATACAAAAGTCATTCCCCATTCCAATTTTGTAAAGTGGGATAATGCAAAGTGATATGACAGAAATTTGTAGTGGGGTTCTAAAAAAATTAGATTTCCTTAAAAAATAGAAAAATATTAAAACCTCTAAAAACACAAAAATCAACCATTTAGGAATATAATTTTCTTGAAATTTATAGAAAAAGCCCATCTCCAATTCCGATAATCCACATGTAAAATAAACTAATAAAGGGGAGAATGTCAAAACATTAAAAAATGTATTTAAAAACAACTTCTTCATATTAATAAAAGCAAAAGAACTCTTGTACTCATTGACCAATAAAGTACAACCATACAATACCAATAAACCTAAAAATGGAAAAGGACTCCAAAAGATGGTGAGTGAAATGGGAAAAATTGGGCGTATATAATTCCTTTTACTTAAATCAAAAAGTACAATAGGCGTAACTATTAATACAGGAATTATTTGATTAGGAACGTAGACGAAATTTCCCATTAGTGACAAAAAACTTAGTCTCATCTTTGTATATGGCTCATATCCTGATGTTATCAGCTTTAAAGGCCTATCAAAATAATTTATGAGCGATGAAGCAAATGGAAATACACCCCCAAATAAAAAAATAGACAATAGTTTTTTTAAACTTTGATTTATACAAACAAATAGTAGTCCTAATCCCAGAAAAATACCCAAGGCGGTCCAAATCAAATAAGCAATGGAGTATTGTTGAAGATTAAAATATTTAATAATCAGACCTGGGGGGATATAATACCCAAAGTAATATGTTGCATAGGAATTAGCTGATTTAAAGTAAATTGGAAAATCGGATTTAGTAATATCGTTTAGTTTTGCATTTTGATGTATATAGTCGAAAGACTGAAAGGAAAAACCACCAGAACCAGATAAAACACTTAATATCAGCGAAGATAAAACTAAAATAAAAACATCCCTTTTATTAATTTCCTGATGTAGTTCTTCCGAAAGTTGAACTTCTTTTATCCAAAAAAATAGAACTATAACAAATAAACCACTGAATAAATAACTTAAAGGTGCGAGCAACCATGAGGAAAAAAAAACAAGAGTAGATATCGATAAGTAAAATATAGAAATCTGGTAAAATAGTTTTTGACGCATTAACGCATTAAATTTTTTCCCACAATATTGAGTCGATTATATTGATGAAAAAGTTAATCTTAAAACAAAAAATCTGCCTATCAACTGATTTGAACTAATTAAAAATATTACAAATTTTAATTTTGCGTCTGTTAAGTGAGACTAATTTGTTCAAAATTAAATAAAAAAACTAACACAATAGGTACCTTTGATTGAATACAATAAAGTTTCTTGTAGAGAACTAGGCCAGTCTTAACCTAGATCTATCCCATTTATTTTTTCATGGAATCACCAAAGTTTATTTAATGCTATCTAAAACCTTTTTAAATCCAAAAACTTAATTAGCAAAAAAAGTTGGATTATCCATTTCAAATGTTTTTCGAATCTTTAATTATTCCCAAAATTTAAATCATTTCCACCCTTAATCTTATTTTAGGTTAGAATTAACGGACCTCGGTAATTTTAAAATATCAGGAAACCATAATCTGATTAAAAACTTCTATTGACCATATATTTTGAGAGACCTTTTCCGTTTTTAAGTAGAAGCTTACCGATCCAAATTTACTGGAATTATGCATTGGTTAAGGATAAGAAAGATTCTCACCTCATAAAATTCAATTGTATAAAAAACTTTCTGTTCCAAAACTAAATTTTAGATCAAATCCAATTTATACTACACAAAAAAGTCACTTCAAATACCCCCCAACATTTTCCTTGGTCACCAATTCAAAAGGAATCAAAACATCTTTTTCAAAAGCTTGTTTCTTGGCAATCTTAACGGCTGTTTCTATGGCTCCAGCTCCTTGTTGGTTAGCGTTTTGGAAAACTGTGGCATTTAACTCACCTTTTTGAACAGATTGAAGGGCATCTTGGATGGCGTCAACACTTATAACCAATATTTTATCTTTCAATCCTGCCGCTTGCAGTGCTTTTACCGCACCTAATCCCATTTCATCATTGTGTGCAAAAACAGCATTTATTTTATTGCCATACGACTGAATCCAGTTTTGCATCAAATCCATGCTTTTGGCTCTGTCCCATTCACCTGTTTGTTGTGCAAGGAGCTTAATTTCAGGGTACTGTTTTAAAACTTCTTTTGATCCTTCTTCTCTTTGTAGTTGAGCTGCTTGGCCCATTAGGCCATGAATCATCACCATATTTCCTTTTCCACCCAATTTGTCCGCAATATACTTCATGGCAATTCTTGCTGATTCTACATCATTTGAGCCCACAAAGGCAGTTGGGGTAGCACTGGTGGCAGAATTGACATTGATAATCGGAATTTTGGCGGCCAAAGCTTTGGTCACCGCAGGTGAACTGGCCTCAAATTCTATGGGATTCATGATAATCACATCTACTTTTTGAGCAATAAAACTTTCAACTTGCTCGATTTGCTTTAGAGGAGAGCGTTCGGCATCTACAATTATCAATTCCGCTCCTAATTCATCAGCTTTCTTTTGCATTTCATCTGCAATATTCACGATGAATTCGTTTTGCATACTGAGCATGGTTGCTCCTATTTTAATCTTTTTTTCGTCTGAATTTTTTGAGGAATTGCAAGAGAAGAATGTAATTGCAATTAGAAGAAATATTACTTTTTTCATTTGAGTTTTATGGTTGAAATTGATTCAAATATATAGTTTTTGAAACATATATTTCACGGATGAGACACAGATATTTCTCATTATCTGGTTTTAGACCACCCCTTTTCAGTGGAAAATCCAAAAAATCTGCGTTCTATCAACCTTAGGAAGCCATTTTTTTCTGGTTCCAACTATCCAAAAGAACGGCACCAATGATGATTGCACCCATAATAACTTGTTGATAATAAGAACTTACATTTAATAAATCTAAGCCATTGTTTATCACTCCAATTAATAAAGCACCTATCAAAGTGCCTGAAATGGTGCCTATACCGCCAGATGTACTTGTACCACCTATAATGGCCGCGGCAATGGCATCCAATTCGAAGCCTGCACCTGCGTTGGGTTGACCAGTGGTTATTCTTGAAGTGAGTAATATCCCGGCCAAGCCAGCCAAAGTGCCACATAGTGCATATACGGCCATTTTGATTTTATTTACATTAATACCTGATGCCCAAGCTGCTTGCTCGTTTCCACCGATTGCGTAAACATATCTACCGAAAACTGTATTTTTTAAGAGTAAATAACTGATGATAAACACAATAACTAAAACTATTATTGGAAACGGAATACCAAAAATGTCTCCACCGCCTATAAAATTGAAAGAATCTGATAGGTTGGATATAGGTCGACCCTTACTCAAAATCAAAGCTAAACCACGACCGACGGTCATAATACCCAAAGTGACTATAAAAGGTGCAATTTTGCTTTTGGTGATGATGAGGCCATTGAGAAGTCCAAAAACTAAACCTGCCAGAAGCCCTCCCAAAATTGAAACAATCAAAGGTAAATCAGGCTGAGTAGCTAATAAAGCAGCCACTACACCAGCCACCGCAACGATTGACCCAATCGACAAATCAATGCCACCTGTAATGATAACAAACGTAACACCAAAAGCCAAAAGGGCATTTATCGAAACTTGGGTAATGATAATGGTCCAATTGGATATCGTTAAGAATTGCGAACTGGCATAGCTCAAAAAGCAACAGATAAGCAAGAAAGCAAGGAAAATTCCATATTGTCGAAGGGCATTAATGAATGGCATATTGCATAATTTTTTCTTGTGAAGCTTCGGATTTAGATAAAATAGCCATTTGTTTTCCCCTGGAAAGTACCAATATTCGGTCACAAAGACCTAATATCTCTGGCATTTCGGAGGAAATTAAAATTATGGCCAATCCTTTGGCTTTTAGGGTATTGATTAATTTATAAATTTCAAATTTGGCACCCACATCTATTCCTCGTGTAGGTTCATCGAAGATTATAATTTTGGGATTTGACATCAAGACTTTGCCTATTACTACTTTCTGTTGATTTCCTCCGCTTAAATTTATTACTTTCTGACTTAAACCCGAGGCTTTAACTTTCAAATTGTTGTAAACAATTTGAGTGGATTTTATTTCCTCTTTTGTGTTCACAAAACCCATTTTTGAAAACTCTTCGAGTGAAGCAAGTGAAAAATTTTCTTTTATGGTCATTTGGGGGATAAATCCTAAAGCTTTACGATCTTCAGTAACGAAGCCAATTCCAAGCCTAATGGCATCTAAAGGAGATTTAAATTGCGTTTCTTCGCTGTCAATTGTTATGGTTCCAGCATCAATTTTGTCAAGACCAGCTATCGCTCTTGCAATTTCTGATCGCCCTGCCCCCACCAAACCTGCAAGTCCTAAAACTTCACCCGCTTTTACTTCAAAATTGACATCTGAAAAAACGTTTTTTCTCCCTAAATTTTTTACCGAAATAAGCGTTTTGCCCACTTCGATCTTGGTCACAGGGAATAACTCAGAAATTTCACGACCTACCATCAAATTTATTAGAGATTGGTTGTCCAATTCCTCAGCTTTCTTGGTAGTAATCAGTTTTCCATCTCTTAAAACAGTAATTGTGTCCGAAATTTTGAATATTTCATCCATTTTGTGTGAAATATAAATTATCGCAACACCTTGATTTTTAAGACTTTCAATGATTCCAAAAAGTATCACAACCTCAATTTCAGAAAGAGCCGAAGTGGGCTCGTCCATAATTATTACTTTAGCCTTATTGCTGATGGCTTTGGCGATTTCAACCATTTGACGGTCAGCAATGCTTAAGTTTTTTACCTTTATTTTTGGAGAAATATTAAGTTTTAAATCTGCAAGTATTTGTTTTGACTTATGGTTTATTTCAGACGCATTTAGCCAAGAAAACCTGTGGCTTTCTTTTCCCAAAAATATATTTTGGGCCACGCTTAAGTCTGGCACCATCAATATTTCTTGGTGTATCATGGCAATGCCTTTTCCTAAAATGGCATGAACCGAAAGTCCAGAAATTACTTCGCCTTCTAACAAAATCTCTCCTGCGTCTGCCTGCAGCAAACCCACCAAAATCTTCATCAAAGTAGATTTCCCAGCACCATTTTCGCCCATAAGTGCGTGTACTTTGCCTTTTTCTATCTGCAAAGACACATCTTCAAGCACTTTTATGCCTGAGAAGGATTTGGAGATATTATTTAAGGTTAGAATATTATTTTGGAACACAGATGACACGGATTTACATTGATTTTATATTCAAAAATTGCCCTGCCTGAACTAATTGTATTCCTTTTAGTGTGCTATTTATAAGTTTTTTATCGTTTGTAATGAAAAAATCTATCTTATTTTCTAAAGCTAATTGAAATAAAATAACATCTTCCAGGTCTTCAAAGTCCAAACTTAATGCTCTGTCCAATATCATATTGCTACACGGTAATATTTGAATTTTTCTAGATATTTCTTCGAAAAACTCAGCCCTAAAACCTTTTGAAAGTAATTTATGCAATATATAATCTGTGGTGGTAACAACACTTTCTGAAAAAAAAGCCATCACTTCGCCATTATCAATTAGTTCGAAAAGTAAAACGGCATCCTTGTGACATTGCCTCTGGTTATCAAGAAGATCGAGAATAATATTGGTATCTAGAAATATCTTAGTAACCATATTTATTCCTTAGTCTATCTTCTTTAATTTTCTCTTCATCCAAGAGTTTGCCCGAAAGAATACCAGCGTATTTCTTACTTAATTTTGGTTCGCTTGCTAATGTTTCTATTTCTTTAAGCAACAAACCTTCAATCAATTTAGAAACAGATGTTTGTTTTTTCGCTGCATAAACTTTAGCTCTAGAAACCAAAGTCTCGTCTATTGTTAAATTAAGCTTTACAGTCATTTCTACAATTTTCCTTAAATGTACGTATATTTTCGAATCATACGTACAAGCAAGCAGGTGTTTTTAGCCAAAACATTGATTATTTAATAATTAGACAAAAAAACATTAAACATATAGGCACAAAAGAAAACTATAATACTTATGTCACTTTTTGTTTAAAAAAACTCACCACACATACTTGCCATCCACATGCGTATCCTTCCAGCTTTTAGAATTTGCCGAATCTATCACCGCAGAACAAACTTTCTGAGTCTGTAAAGCCTCTTCAAAAGTAGGTGAGCATTTTGAGCCATCTTCCAAGCTTTTCAAGAAATCTGCTACTTGATGAACAAAACTGTGCTCCCAGCCTATTCCGCAGCCTGGTATCCACCAGTTCTTTATATATGGGTGGTCGCCATCAGTGATATGTATCGACCTCCATCCTCTGAGATTACTCTCGTCGCGGTGGTCAAAATATTCCAGACGGTTCATATCATGCAGGTCCCATTTCAAAGAAGCATCAGCCCCATTTACCTCAAAAGTATATAGAGCTTTGTGTCCACGGGCATAGCGAGTAGACTCAAAAAGCCCAAGCGAACCGTTTTCAAAATGACAATGAAAAAGACAAGCATCGTCTATACCCACTGGCTCTACTTTACCAGTCAACTGATGCATTCGTTGTTTCACAAAGGTCTCAGTCATGGCCGATACATCCGTTATGCCACCATTGAGCCACATAGCCGTATCAATACAGTGAGCCAAAAGGTCGCCCGTGACCCCCGACCCGGCGGCTCCCACATCCATTCTCCAAAGGCCTTCTCCTCCTTGTGGCAAGTCCTCATTGATTGTCCAGTCTTGCAAGAAATTTGCTCTGTAATGATAGATTTTACCTAATTTGCCAGAGTCAATAATATTTTTCGCAAGCGTTACAGCCGGTATTCTTCGATAATTGTACCAAACAGTAGTTTTTACGCCTGCCTTCTGAATTGCATCCACCATTTGTTGACCCTCTTCCAAGGTTCTAGCCAAAGGTTTTTCGCACAAAATCATCTTACCAGCAGCCGCACAAGCCAGGGCGATCTCAAAATGTGAGTCATTAGGCGTGCAAATGTCCACTGCATCTATATCCTCACGGGCCACCAAGGCCTTCCAGTCAGTTTCATATGATTCAAAATTCCACTGAGCGGCAAAAGCCTTCACTTTCTCTTCATTTCTTGAGCACACCGCCACCAACTTGGGCTCATACTGCAATGCCGGAAAAAAATTATGTATCCTGTTGTAGCCGTTGGCGTGAGCCCTGCCCATCAAACCAGTACCTACCAAACCTATTCTTAGTTGTTTTTTGTCAGCCATATCTTTAAATTTTTCAATTATAAAATCAATTAATTTTTGGCGTGCCCCAGCTTCGTTCCTCAGGGGTCGGGCTATACACTCCCGCTTTTTTTAATTTCGGCAAAGCCTCATTAAAAAAGAGCTTCGTTTCTATCCCTCACGCAAAACATACCTACTCTACCCAACCGTGTTGTTTTCTCACCTGTATCATAGCAGCCAGAATGTCGTTCCAAGTTTGTTGCTTGGTCATCACATCGTTGGCAAACATACAGCCATCCCAACAAATATGCTTGAAAGCTTTAGTCAATTCACCCGAATCATCTCTTAGCCAAAGACCAGCATCGTGTGCAATATCCAGTTTACCATTCGGGTCAGTAGCCAAGCAGTGGCGACCAGTTTTATCATGCGAGCCAGTTCCGTGGACAGTTCCATCATTTTGAGCAACATGGAAATCTATCGTCCAAGGACGCAATGCAGCAGTCAATTTCTTAAGGCCTTCTAAAAATGTGGCTCTATCGCCCCACTGAAAATCAGCAGGTAAAACTCTGTCTTCTGGGGCATTGTAGCCCAATAAATACAGCGTCGTATGTGACATATCAGCCTGAAAACCAAGCAGTCCTGGCCTATCTACCAACTCCATAGTTTCGATTACTTTCTTCCAAGAGTGCATACCACCCCAACAGATTTCACCTTCAGCTGCCAATCGCTCACCATAGTCAGCGGCTACATCACAAGCTTCTCTCCAAGTCTGTGCTATCAATTTCGTATTTCCAGCAGGATCTTTGGCCCATGCTTCTGGACTTGAGGCAGAATCAATCCTTACGATACCGTTTGGTCTAATGCCCATATTTCTGAGTTTCTGACCTATTTCGCAGGATTTTTTCACCATTTCTACGAAAGTTTTGCGTTCTTCGGCAGTTCCCATAGCAGGGCCACCCCAAATCGGAGCCACTAAACTTCCGATTTCCAACCCATGCTTTGAAACCTTGTCGGCTAATCTTTTTACGCCATCGTCTGAAGTATCGAGGTCGTAATGCGGATCAAATAGACCTAAATCTACTCCATCGAATTTCACACCATCCACTTCGGCAGCGGCGGTCATTTCAAGCATGGTGTCAAGTGCTATTGCAGGCTCAGAATCTGGGCCTTTTCCAACTATGCCTGGCCAAGTGGCATTGTGGAGTTTAGGATAGTTATTTTCCATTTATATTTTATATTTAAGATTGTACTTTACTTTTTCTGAACCTATAAACTTGTTAAATTTGGTATTGACACATTTTCAGGTCTGACCGTTGGTAGTTCCAATTTTCAAAACGATTCCACCACCAAGTCAGGATTTTTCGGCCCGAAATGCTTCAGAATCACAATAGGGTCCGTATTGGATGGATTTGAAATCACAACTCCTTCTTTTGCAGCCTTTTCAGTAATGAAAAACTCATCGTTAGTTAACTGACCATATCGAATCAATGCAGGTGTTTCGATATCCCAAACGCCCATTTTGCCATGTCCTTGCATGACTATGCAGCCATACGCTGCTGAATCTTTAATAGTTACCGTTTGACCAGGCAATACAGTTAATTCCTTTGCACTAAAATCTTCGGATTTGTAGCAAATCCAATTCTCTATAAATCCTTCGGCGTCCATTTCGTCCACTGCTTTTACAGGCTTTGGCAGCATGAAAAACTTCTCTATAATATTCGGGTCGGTGTTTAATTCCCAATCGATTACACTAACCAATTCATCATAATCACCAATTCTGTCTTCCGGCGTTCCTTTCCACAGCAATTCTTCTGGCACAATAGCCTCATTTACAAGACTTTGATACATCGCAAATATATCAGAAGCTTTTTGTGGTTCATAAGTACACATGCTACCCGGTGCATGCAATACACCCGGTGGAACAAACCAACCAGTGCCCGGCTCGAGACGCTGGGCAGCTGAATAATTAGTAATTTTGTTATCGCCTTTGGTAAAGTTCATCAAGCACTCTTTTATCTGCTCTTTGGTAGTTCCTGGGGTTATTCCAAAAAAAGTATATGGAAAATCTCCACCGTGGTTGTTCAATTGTGGTGGAAAATAATAGGCTTCTGGTTTACCATTTTGACCAACCAATGCAGCTTTTTCGTCGTTGTGGTGAATATGATGCGGCAAAGGACCCATATTATCAAAAAACTTCGAGTACATCGGCCATGCCTTGTACTCATTCCAAAGTCGATCACCAATAATTTCGGAACCCACTTCGTCGATGGCATCTTTGAGTGATATTTTTTCATTATCGTACACAATCATACTCAAGCCTTCATTCTCGCCCGTAAGAGGACCGTTTTCTGCAGGAGTGGTGGAAGAAAGCCAACGTTCGTCAATACCTCCTCTTACACCTCCAAGCACATAATAATCGTCAGGATGGAGTTTAATTCTTCGGCCAGGTACACAGAAAGAACGCGGCACCCATGTTGGGGATAATCTCAATATTCCTTGGCCTTGTTCTAGGGCTTTTTTTATATTACTCATGGTTGAATTTTTGTTTAAATATATATTTTTTTAAGGATTGAATTTTTGTTTTTTTAGATTTTTTTTAGGTTTTGTTTTTTCCTTACAGTGCGTGCCCTCGCCGGGCGGGCAATACTTTTTTTTGAAAAAAAGTATTCAAAAAAACACTCACAAAATAATGATCCTCTTTAAAAATTTGAACTAGAATTCAACCTACTATTTAGCGTTGGTACTTTCAAATTTTTAAAACGGACTATTTTGTGATTTAAAGGAATCATTAGATTTATTTTTTTGCAAATTGAATTTTCACTCATAATTTATTACCTTCAAAGACACTTCAAATTTTCTGGATTCTTTTGGTTTCAGGAAAATGAGTTCTTGGTTTTCTCTGGCCTGTTTTTGACCTATTGGCCAATTGGTTCCTGGCTCTAAACCCGTTACATACTCGCCTTCTCCGAAATGCTGCCAGTTGGTGAGCGTGGGTAATTGAGCTTTATCAAATTCCATCTCAATTCCAAAGTTTAGTTTTGGATTAAATAAACCACATTTACATTTTCCATTTTCATCGGCTTTCGGGCTTATCAAGGCCACTTCTTCGCCTCCACCCTTATGACTTTCCAGTGGTACCGGACAAGTTTTGAAGTCATTTCCTTCTTTGAATATTTTCGGGTAGTCTCCTTCAAATCTTGGTTTCCATTCTCCTTCCCAAAGGATTTTTGTGCCTTCTTGTACTAGAGGATACCCGAAGTTGAAATGATACAACAGCATAAAAGGCGTTTCGGTGTTTCCACGATTGATTACTTCATCCTCTATTTTTATTTCAATTGAACCCAAATTGCATGAAATTTTTCTTCTTAATTCCAGATTTGGGCCGAAAATCTTGGATTCTTTAATGACACCCGTAATGCTCATTTCTAATTGTCCACAAGCAGGATCGGGCTGAATTATAGATTCAATTTGAGCTGGTAAATTGCTGATATTTCCATGAATTCCTCTTTCACCGAATTCGTCAGATTCTGGTCCGCCAACGTGTTGAAGGCCACAAGTCGTCAATAAACCGCCACCAAAAGTTCTCAACCAATTCAGACCAATATCTGATAAAGTTTGTGGTGCTGGAATACCTCCATGACTCAGCCATGTAAGACAATGTTGGTTAAAAAAAGCATCCCCAATGTCCATGCCTCTATCAAAATTTACTTTGAATCGTAAGCCCGAACCCGTATTTATCCAAGCGATTCTGTTCCCTCTTCCCACACCATTGTCTAAAATGGAGGTTTCTATTCCGCCTATTTGGTGGTGGTTGTTGATATATTTATCTTTATTTTGGAACACAGATGACACTGATTTTACGGATTAACACAAATTTTCAATTATTTAATAACCAATTCCTTACCCTCATATTAAAATCTTCCAAGTTTTCGAAATGGAAAATATGACCTGCTTTTTCATATAAAAGAAGTTCGGCATTTGGCAGGGCATCAGTAACTTCTTCGGCCATCCAAACAGGCGTGAAAATATCTTCTTTGCCTCCAATTACTAATGTTTTCTGAGGAATATTATGCAAATCTGACAATGCATTGTGATTAATACAAGCATGTGCCTGACCCACCAAACCATGAAATGGCTGAGGATTTGGTTCAAGATGGGCATTTTTTCTTCCTTCTGCCAATTCAGCTGCCACTTTTTCATCATCCCAAGATGCTTTAGAATAAATCAAAAGCTGAATATACCTCGTAAATTCTTCAGGATTAAGATGTGCTTTGCAGGCCATGATATGCTGAAAAATACCTTTGGCAGCATTATCACATCTGGCCCATGGGCACATCAGCACCATAGCATCTACTTTTTCAGGGTGTCGAATAGCCAATTTTTGGGCAATGGTGCTGCCCATTGAACAGCCAATAACTTTTGCTTTTTTGATTCCTAAATTATCTAAAAGTCCAGCATAATCATCCGCCATTTGGTCAGTAGTATAAGCTCCAGCTGGTTTATCAGAAAGTCCAACTCCCCTATTGTCTCCGATTATGCACCGAAAATGCTTTTCGAATTCAGCGAGATGAGGCTCCCAAACTGAGCCAGGGGCAGTTATACCCATTATAAGGAGTAAAGGTTTGGATGACAAATTGCCCCGTTCCTCATAATACATCTTTATCCCGTTAGTTTCTATTAAAGGCATACTTATTTCAAAGCTGGAATTAAGTCATTTTTAATCCAATTACCGTCATGTAGTGTCACGTAGTCAGGATCTTCTAATGCCTCAGGACCTTCGTCTTCACAAATAATCCAACCAGTATAATTGATATCTTTGAGCCACTGGGTGATTCCAACCAAATCTACCTTTCCATTTCCCATAATGGTCCATTCAGGAGTTCCGTTCCAATCTTTGTAATGCACATGATTAATCAAATGCTGGTATTCTTTCATTTTCGTCAGAGGATCCATTTCTCCATTAATGATATGCCCAACATCTGGCGTCCAACCTGTTACTTTTTCGTTTAGGCCTTCCAAAACTATTTTGTAGTCTTTGGCAGTGCGGATAATGGAGCTATGAGGGGAGTTTGGGTGGTAGCTACATGCAATTCCTTTGTCATGAGCTCTTTGCGAAACGGCATTCACAATATTTACCAACGATTTTTGCCTTGCTTCTAAATCGTGTCTTCCAGTTGGTATTTGTACTGTGTTCAAAACCGCATTCGGAAAATGTTCTAATAGGGAGATGGCATTATCAGAAATTTTTCTTTCCTCGGCGTTTTCTTCTTTACCATTCCACTCTTGTGCTAAGGCCAAAGCTGCCAGTTCAATGCCATTTTCCTGAAGTTTTGCGGCCAAAAGTCCTGGGTCTACCAAATCTGCCATCCAAGTAAAAATGGGCTGAATGCCCGTAAATCCAGCTTTGGCGATGACTTCTATCATATGGCCCAATCGGCCTCTGTGGGTTTCGCCATTGCCGGCCATGTACCAAGTATACACTTCTGAGCCGAATTGGAAAGGGATATTATTTTTCATTTTAAATTGATTTTAAATCGGAACACGGATTAAACTGATTTACACTGATTTTAAAAAAACATAATTCAAAATGAGGACTATAATTGGTGCTTTTCACACATCATTTTTATGAATTTATAACCATTTTCTGCAATATCCCACGGAGCATTGTATTCTCTCCAAACGCCTATGGCATTTGCAAAATCTGGGTCGTTTCTTGAAAATGCTTCAATGGTCAAATAGCCAGAATACTCTATTTTTTTCAAAGTTGAAAAAGTATCATCAAATTGGATATGGCCTTCCCCAGGTGTTCCGCGGTCGTTTTCACTGATATGTACATGGTGCAAAAATGGAGCGATAGTCTCAATAGCAGTGGCGAACTTTTTCTCTTCCATGTTGGCATGGTGCGTATCAAACATAGCACGAACATTTGGGTGATTGGTTTCTTTTAGTAGCCTTGCTAGCTGCTCCATGGTATTGCATAGGTAGCATTCGAAGCGGTTTAAGGCTTCAGGGCCTAAAACTACCCCCGCTTTTTGTGCATAATCTCCTGCCTGATAAAGCACCTCGGCTGCACGTTTATATTCTTCATCTAGAGCCGGGTGTGCCTCGAAATGATTGTGTGCAGAATGAATAGGTCCACAAAGTAAAGTTCCACCCAAATCATGGGTCCTATCAATGGCAATTTTGATGGCGTCGAGACCAGCAGCTCTGATGGAGGCGGAAGCATTAATGGGATTGGTGTCTTGCCCTACCACAGTGACCGTAGTAACATCCATTCCAAGTTCTTTGGCATGCTTACCCACTTTGATGCAGTTAATAGACGATGAACCACCGACAAAAAACTCTACGCCATCGTAACCTATTTTCTTCAATTTATCGAGTGTGGGAAACAATTCCTCCGTGACATTGGCCGTCCAAGCCAATACATTAAATCCAATTTTAACCATTATTTAGCTTTCAGCTTATAGCTATTCGCTTTTAGCTCATAACCAAAGCTCTTTTAAGTTCTACAAATTTTTAATTCTAATATTTCTATACTGTACTTTCATGGGTGGGCCTACATGCACTTGCACGCCCAAAAGGCCTTTTGATTTGCCATTAACTGAATCATTATCGGTAACGTCGCTCATCAAAACACCGTTGACATAGTGTTGTAAACGATTTCCTTTAGCCACCAACCTGATTTCGTTCCAATCCTCGGCTTTGATTTTGGTCTTTAGTGCTTCATTTTCGCCTAATGAGCCAGTTACTTTTAGTTCAGTCCATGCATTTTTTGCCACTTTAGCTCTCACTTGTTCAGAGGTCATATTGGCACTTTGGGCGTTTATTTCGGTTATTTGGCCTCTATAAGCTAACGTGGTACGTCCTCTTTCTTCGTAATTCTGACCTGTATATCTATTTGCTCCGTCAATGTCGGCTTGATAACCTTTCAATGCATAGGGTATATCAGGAAATATTACACTACGATAATTTATTCCAGAATTGCCTTTCTCAGTGATATTAAACTCTGCTTTTAGTTCAAAATCAGCTGGTTCGCCTCCTTGCCATGTCAAAAAAGAATTGGCTTTCAACAAAGTTTCAGGTGTAATTTCACCCACTATATTTCCGTTTTCTACACGCCAATATTTGGTATCACCCGACCACCCATTTAGGCTTTTGCCATCAAAAATAGTTTTGAATCCTTTTTCAGATTCAGAAGAAGTTTGAGAAGTTTTACAACTTATTGCGAAGGTATACAAAAGAAGTATTGCAGGAAGAAATCCTTTAAAATTGAGCATTTTTTTATTTTTTTAAGGTTGAATAATTCAAAAAAAATAACACTTCTTTATTCCAAATTTTCAAAAGCTAAATATAAATATAGATTTTCAAAAAAGTAATTATAATATTATTTTATGTAAACTAAATTATAAAAAAAGCAATAACTGTCCTTCACTCTCCTTTATATTATAACAATAATAAAAATTTAACTTTTGTGCAATTGAAATACTTTGAAACAATAGAATTCATTCCCAAAGAATATTTGACACAGAACATTTCAGTATTAATTCGTTAATAAGTAATGACGGTTTGAGATTCTGAATATTCCCCAGTTCGATTTAATTCATCCCAAATCCTTACTTTCCAAAAAATGGTTTGCCCTTTTTTTAATGTTATATTTTCAGGCAGGTTTACATTGGAAGAGGCAGACTTAATTTGCAAAGAGTTCCATATATCGCCAATGTTTTGATCTATTTTTGACTTGGAAGAAGATACTAGTAATTGATATGAAGTTTGAGATTTTGTTTTTTTTGAAATATCCCAGCTAAACTTAAATGATTTGTCAAATTTGGTTTTTAAATCCGTACATCCACCCAAAAACGGGTCTTGAAATTTATTTATTAAATTCGCAGTTTGCTTTTTTAATCGATTCAGAACAAATCGATATTTAGGGCTTTTTGATAAATTATATATCTCCAATGGATCAGTTTTTAAGTTATACAATTCTTCCCAAGACTTATCATTCACATATCTAAAATACTTCCAATCCTTAGTTCTGACACCTTCACTTGGAGGAATATTTTCAAACTCCCAAAGATGTTCTATCAAAACCGTATCTCGCCGAAGGTGGGATATTTGTTTGTCAATAAGCGGAACTAAACTTTTACCTTGATAAAGATTTGGTCGTTTTATTTGAGCCATATGCAAAATTGTGGCTGGGATATCAATATTTAATGCCATCTCATTTATGTCTTGATGGACTTTATTCCTTGGGTCGAAAATAATTAAAGGTACCCTGATGGATTTATCGTACAATAACCATTTGTCGGCTAATTGTCTTTCCCCTAAAAAATAGCCATTATCTCCCATTATAATAATAACCGTATTTTTTTCAAGCCCTTTCTTCTTCAATTCAGCACGAATCTTGGTAATTTCTAGATCTACACCTGCAATCATCCTATAATAACCTTTCACCATTTGTTGATATTTGGCAGGTTGGTCAAATCGCCAAGTCCACCGAAGACGGCTAAAACCATTTTTTACTTCTTTGGGTTGTGCCATAAAAAACTTATCCTCACCCAATAAAGGGGGTTCAATTTTCTGGTTTTCAAGCCAATGAGAAGTTTGTTCATCATAAAAATATTGATCAGGGGCGTTGTCATGTGCATGAGGAGCTGAAAAACTAAGTGATAAGCAAAACGGTTTGTCAATAGGTGCATTTTCTATGAACTCAATGGCTTTTTGGCCCGTATAGCGTGTCAAATGAACAGTATCAGTACCTATTGTTTTGAAAAAATAGCCTCGCTCATCTGGATACTTTCCATTCCTATCAAAGTCTTCATGTACGTCGAACAATTCGTCAAGCTTTTTGTAATTTACTCCAAATTTGCCATAAAACCCTGTAAAATAGCCCGCATTTTTTAAAATTTTAGGGTAGGCGTTTTCCATGTATTCTTGCTTAATATCGCCAGTTTGAAAGGTATAACGATGACTTCTTTCATGCATTGAACTCAAAATACTTGCTCTACTAGCAGCACAAATAGGCGTAGTAACCAAGGCGTTTTTAAAGTAAGTACCTCCTTTTGCGAGTTTATCCATTTCTGGTGTAAAGGCATATTTATTCCCCGCATAGCCTAGTGCATCGGCACGATGGTCATCTGTGAGAATAAAGATGATATTTGGCTTTAAAATATTTTCTGCTTTTTTAGCTTTGAAAGAAAAACCTAATGCTAATGAAACAAAAATAAGTAAAGGATATAGGACTAAGTAAAATTTGGTTTTAATCATCTATTCCACTATTGGTTTACCTTGATAATTAATTTTTAAATAAGGTACAGTTTCAGTATTGTCTACAATATATTTCCACTTTTTTATATATTCCATACCAGGTTCAAATTTATCATTTCGCTTTTGTAATTCTGATTTCAATCTTTCTTCCATATCATTTTGAAGAATTGCAAATTCAGGCTTTCCAATTAGGTTATTCATTTGAAATGGATCTTTTTCGTTATCAAAAAGCAACCAAGGACCATTTAAATCTCTCGTATAAGTATATTTTCCTGTGTAAACGCCACGGTATTCCTTGCCACCTCTTTGTCTATCCCATTGCCCAAATGGCTGATAACAAGCAATTAGTGTTTGTGAGACTTTGTCTTTTTTTGTTCCTTTCAATACTCCAGAAAAATCTAATCCTTCGACAGATTTTGGAATTTTGATTTTGGCAAGACCTAATAGGGTGGGCATTATATCTGGTGAATTCAGTAATATAGACAGCGTTTTTGGTTTTTTCCCAAACAATTTTGGATAATGAATTAGAAATGGTACGCGTAAACTTTCCTCATAAGGTTGCTGTTTGTTCCAAGCACCGTGAGCTCCTAAAAGATCACCATGATCAGAAGAAAATACAATTATTGTGTTCTCGTCTATTCCTAAATCTTTCAAAGTTTCCCACATTTTTCCTATGCATTCATCTATGGCGGCTATATGAGAATAATATCCAATCAAATCCTTTTTTACTTTTTCTAACTTATCAGCTGGTACATTGGGGTTGATTATTAATTCTTTGTTTTCATATAGTTTCCTTTGCTTTTCAGGTGCTGTCTGATAAGGATCATGAGGACTACCGATAGAAATGAACATCAAAAACGGATTAGGTTGATTTGCTTGACTTTTCATATAACTGATTACATCCTCTGTTTGAGCCTCCACATCATATCCATTCCAAATCATTTTTTTCTTTGAATCTCCCACATAATAAGCCGAATTGTTATAGTCATGTGAGCATTCCAATGCTTTCCAATACTGGAACCCTTGATGGCGTGTGGGAGGAATATAGCTATTTCTACCATGCCCGTCTAAATGCCATTTGCCTACATATCCCGTATTAAAGCCTGCTTTTGAAAATACTTTTGCCATAGTTATGGCATTGGTATCTAACAAGACGTCATTCATAAACATGCCGTTGGTCAGGGGATATTGGCCAGTCATTAATGAGGCTCGATGAGGTGTACAAACTGGTGTTCCTGAAATGGCATTTTTTAGATTTATGCTTTCAGAAGCCAATTTATCTAAATTGGGCGTTAGGGCATTTTTGTCGCCTGCATACCCTGTTGCTTGAGCTCGCCATTGGTCAACTAAAATGTAAAGTATATTGGGCTTTTTAGTTTCTTGACCAAAAATTTGTGATGTGTGTATTCCCAAAAAAACAAATAATATCAAAATAATTAATTTGCTTCTATACTTCATTTTTTTGTAGATTAAAAAAGGCTATATCTATGAAATATAGATATAGCCAGATTTTATTTTAAATTGATATTTATTTCTGTACTTGAGCCTTAAACATCGGATTTTTAGGATTTCCAGCTGAAATCAAATAAGCCATCAAATCTTTGAATTCCTCTTCGTTGAGGCTATTTATTAAACCTTGGAACATCATGGATACATTTGATGTTTTGGTCGATGCCACATTTTTCTTAAGAACTTTTTCTAAAGTTTCAGGAGCATAAGGATTTTGAGAAACATAATAAGTTAGTTGGTCTTCGTTTACCAAACGTCCCACTATTGAATTACCGTTTTTAAGTGTAAACTGAGTGGCCGCATATTGGTCAGAAATGGCTTTATCTGGATCGACAATAGCTTCCAAAATATCTTTTGGCGTAAATCGAGTACCTACTTGAGTCAAGTCTGGCCCGGTGGCTCCGCCCTCGCCTAACATGGTGTGGCAACCTTTACAAGTCGTTGCAGAGAACATTGCCTTCCCTTGCTCAAAATCTCTATCGGTAAGGCCTTTTTCAAGAACTGGTACACCATTTCTTAAATTCCAGTTTCTACCTGGTCCTTTTGGATAAGCTGAAGAAACCAAATTGTTACCATTAGAACTTAAAAGCTCTGCACCGGAAAGTTTATCAAAATATGCTTTTTTGTCTTCAGGAACATTTTTAAGGGCATTTTTTCTGGCTCTATCTATAAAGCCCACATAG
>JAIPAJ010000187.1 GCA_021740125.1 Leadbetterella sp.
GTAGGATACAGCCGTGCAGTAAAAATTGGTCATACAATTGAAGTCAGTGGAACGGTCTCAACAGATCACAGTGGGGAAATTGTTGGAGAAGGTGATGAGTATCTACAAACAAAATTCATCCTCATGAAATTAGAAAATACCCTTGATCAATTAGGTGCGAAATTAGAGAATGTGGTCAGAACAAGGATTTTTTGTACCAATATAAGCAATTGGGAAAAAATCGGAAAAGCCCATGGCGAGATGTTTGCCAACATTAAGCCAGTCACCAGCATGGTAGAAGTCTCCAAACTCATTGATGACAAGTTTCTTGTAGAAATCGAAGCTACTGCTGTTCTTTAATCAACCAAGTCATTTTTGATTGCAAAAGCCACGAGTTTGGCTGTATTGTTCACGCCAAGTTTTTCCATAATTCTTAATCTATGACCTTCAACTGTTCTTGGGCTGATGCACATGGTGTCTCCAATTTCAGTAGTGGTAAGTCCTTCGCAAATATGTTTTAAAACTTCCAACTCACGGGTAGAAAGATCTGTTTTGTAATTAAAGATTTTATTAGAAGTTTGGTTATTCTTTTTATTCATTTTTCTCAACATTGCTCTACTCACAAAATCTGAAAAATAAACACCAGAATCATATACTTTTCTAATGGCTAATATCACTTCGTCAGTGTCAGTGTCTTTAAGCAAATATCCATTTGCCCCTATTTCCATCAGATGAAGAATAAATTGATCCTCATCATGCATTGAAAGAATAATTATTTTTATTTGTTCATTTTTTTCTCTCAAAAGTTTGGTGGTGGCTATTCCATCTAACTCTGGCATTTGTATATCCAAAAGCACCACCTCAACGTCATTTAAGTTTGGGTGATCCAAAAATTCCCTTCCATTAACCGCATCAAACAATACTTCAAAATCATCAATTTGCTGAAGTATTGACATCAACCCTTTTCTAAATAGTTTATGGTCATCTACCAGAGCTATTTTAATTTTTTTCATGACAATCGCTTATTTCAATTTCAAATCTAGTTCCTTTTTCGGGATTAAGAATCTTTATAGCCCCATTAATGATGGACAATCTACTTTCAATATTTCTAATTCCTAAGCCGCTGCTAGGATTTCTAAGAACCTCTTCCATTGAAAACCCTACGCCATTATCAGCAAATATCAAGAACATAATGTTGTTTTCAAAATTAAGAATCAAATCTATCTTAGAAGCTTCGGAATGCTTTAGGGCGTTATTTGAAAGTTCTTGGATTATTCTAAAAACCGACAATTCGACCTTCGGAGCGAATCTACTTTTTTCAGAAATGTTTTTGTGTAAAAATTTAAATTCAATGCTAGAATTTTTCTCGATTTTGTTAAAAAACTCTTCAATGGCATGAATGAGTCCGAAGTTTTCGAGTGTTTGTGGCACCAAATCTTTAGAAATGCTCCTTACCAAACCAATGGATTCGTCAATAAGCTCTTTGTTATTGTTAACTAACTGCTTAATAGATTCGTCTTCCATTTCCTTTTTCACCAATTGATTATTGCCCATTTTTAATACAGAGAGTAAGGCTCCAACCTCATCGTGCAGGTCTTTCGCTAAACGTCTACGTTCAATTTCTTGAACTTCCATCGAATTTTCTAATAGTTTTTTCTGAAACTCCAACTCAATGGCCTGTTTTTCTTCGTTCTGTTTTATCTCTAATTTGAATTGTTTCCGCTGATAATAAACTACAAATACAATAAAAGAGAGTATAAAAAAAATCACGATTGAAGTTCCCAAAATCAAATATGTTTCAATAGAGAACTTCATTTCGTTTTAATTTGAGCGTTCTTTTTCAAATTCCAGAAACCTATTGCAAATAGAACAAACATCACTGAGGTTAGGTATTCCAAAATACTCCTAAATAGGAAGAATGTTTGATTCTTTATGTCTGAGGTTATAGAATATTGAAAGAAAAAGAATATTAATAAAGTACTAAAACAATAAAATAAAATGCCTGAATTAAACCAAAAAAAAGGATAAACCAATAAGTCTCTAATTTTTGGATAATCTATTAATCTTACAAAATACCAAACAGCAACTGATCCTAGTAATAAAACATTTATCCAATTATATTTCCCTTTTTCGATTATTCCAAAAAGTTGAAGGACTAACCCTATACCCATAATTGATAAAAAAGAGAAAAGGACAATCCTGTCAGAACCACGTTTTATTCCTAGAAAGTAGACAGTTAGTAAGAAAATATTTATTGAATAAATTTTAGTGTCATTGTATAGCAAATTATTTATATCCATTGCGGTGGTTATCCATGTTGGGATATCGGTCAAAATAAAAAAAACAATAAACCAAAAAATTAGCTTAGACGATTTTGTAGCATATTTTTTTGTAAAAATACCAACCACCAGTGGCAAAATTGGAATCAAGCTGCCAACTGCATATTCTGGATACTTTGTACTAATTCTAATTATCTCGTCTAAAATTTGGCTTAATTGCATACATTCGGACAGACTGGTGCATTTGATAAATAAGGTCTATTGGGGTCTTTCAATCCAGTAGAATCTTTGGCTAGGTTTTTTAGATTTTCATCGGCTCCTATTAAGACCAAATTGGGCATTTTTTCATCTTCCATTCCAAAAATAATTTTTATTCCTACACAGTCATCATTTTTTAATATTTCCAAAAGATGGTCTTTCCCGAAAAATTGTGAACGTACTGGATCTTCTTCCTTAAAAACTCTTTTTCTGAGATCTAAATGTTTTTTTTGCTTTGCCACAGCTTCTTCTAAGCTAATAAATTCTCCTGAAGTAGAACTAACTTTGGGTTTGCCTTTACTTGTTTCCATATATTAATAATGTTGTTTTGTAATAGGTAAATCTAATTATAAAAAAATACTTAACCAAATTCTGAGTAGCCTACCTAAAAATTAACTATATGAATATCATTGCTTTATATAATAACTTTTATATAAAACACGTATAAATACTTGATAAAAAAAGTAAAAATACTCAATAATTATGACCTCTAACATTTAAAAATAATTCTTAAATTTTGAGCCTAAATTACAATTTCTGTTATTTGTATAAAATTAATTACAGATGAAAAAATTCGAGGGAAATATCGTTAACATTTTTGACAATTCTATATTTTTTGGAGAAATTACGGTCTTTGAAGGTCGCATTTTCAATATCATAAAAGCCAAAGAAGAGATGCCAGATGCACCGTATTTCCTTCCTGGCTTTGTAGATGCCCATGTTCACATTGAAAGTTCAATGCTCACCCCCAGCCAATTTGGCAAAATGGCCGTAGTGCATGGGACTGTCGGAACGGTTTCGGACCCTCATGAAATCGCCAATGTCTTAGGCACAATGGGCATTGAGTTCATGATTGAAAATGGCGAAAAAATCCCTTTTAAGTTTTGTTTTGGGGCACCGTCTTGTGTTCCAGCTACTGAATTTGAAACCGCAGGTGCTGTAGTTTCGGAAAAAGATATTGAATATTTAATGGCTCATCCCAAAATTGGATATTTGGCTGAAATGATGAATTTCCCAGGAGTGATTTATGAGAACAATGAAGTTCTGAGGAAGTTAGCAATTGCTAAAAAATATCAAAAACCGATTGATGGACATGCCCCTGGTTTAAGGGGAGAGCAGGCAAAAAAATATTTCTCGTATGGAATTAGCACTGACCATGAGTGCTTTAGCTATGATGAAGCGAAAGAAAAATTAGATTTAGGGGTTAAAGTTTTAATTCGAGAAGGAAGTGCTGCAAAAAATTTCAATGATTTGATTCCGCTTGCCAATGATTACTCGGCCCAAATGATGTTTTGCTCTGACGACAAACATCCTGATGACCTCGCCGAAGGTCATATTAATCTTTTGGTAAAACGAGCCGTGGAAAGTGGAGTAGATGTATTTAAAGTTCTTCGCATGGCTTCGCTCAATCCCGTTAGGCATTACGACCTAAACGTTGGGTTATTACGTGAAGGTGAAGCAGCAGATTTCATTGAAGTAAATAATCTTCAAGAATTTAAAGTAATTTCTACTTACATCAATGGAGAATTGGTGGCCAGTAAAGGCAAAACTTTGATTCCTGATATAAAGGCAGTTAAAGTTAATAATTTTAATGTTAATCCCATCAATGCTGAAGACTTAAATCTTGAAATCCCGAAGGCATCGAAATTTATTAAAACTATTAAAGTAAATGATGGACAATTGATAACCGATTCATTTTTGTTTGAATTAACCCAGCAGGATGCTGATTTTTTAGTTCAAAATGACATCCTTAAGTTGGTTGTTTACAATCGATATTTAGATACGGAGCCATCGATGGCTTTCATCCATGGATTTGGGATAAAGAAGGGTGCCATAGCGTCGTCAGTTGCTCACGATTCTCATAACATAATAGCTGTAGGCACTAGTGATTTGGATATTGCAGAAGCCATAAATCTTATAGTTAGAGAAAAAGGCGGAATATCGGTGGTTGCTAATAAAAAAATGGGCGTTTTGCCTTTACCGATTGCAGGGCTAATGAGTGACAAAGATGGATATGAAGTGGCTGCTGACTATACGCAGATAGATGAATTTACCAAAACCCAACTAAATTGTCCGCTCAAATCTCCATTTATGAGCCTTTCATTTATGGCTTTGTTGGTTATTCCATCATTAAAATTATCTGATGCAGGGCTTTTTGATGGCACTAAATTTCAGTTTACCGAGATTTTCGAATAAAAAAATAGACTCAGTTTGGGCTGAGTCCATTTCGCATTTCTTTCACATTTAATTTTTCCCACTGCCTCCAATTGCTCCAGCTTCATTTTGGCGAGCCTCTTGCATTGGATTCGTCGTTGTCCTTTGATTTTGTTGTTTGATCAATTGAAACTTGGTCGGCTTCTCAGGCTCTTTTGGATAAACATTATCAGAGTCGTCAATGTCTGGTAATTCAAAATATGGATCAAGCTTAAACTTTGCCACTTTTTTGCTAGTGGTTATGGTCTTCTTGATTTCCTTGTTGTTTAACCTCCATATTTCCGCTGGAAATCTAAAGTCTTCAGTTGTTCCATCCTCGAATTGAGCTTGAACAATTAGCGGCATCACCAAACCGCCTTTGTTTTTGATTTTCAAAACATAAAACTGTTTTTTATCCTCAATCCATATTCTTTCTTCTGCACTTAAAGACTCCAAATATTTCTGATATTTGGCTTTGTCAATTTCAGTAACTTTCAGCGGGTCGTAGTTGTTGTAAAAGTCTCTCATGGTGCTATCAGCTTCCACAACTGATTTTTCAATATCCTTTTCGTTGCGTATATTACTCAAAGTTTTTTTCTTAGCTTCCGCTGTTTGCTTGGCCAGTGTTTTAGTTTCTTCAGGATTTTGAGTATCTACCTGCATCCATTCAACTTCAGCAATACCTTGATCTAAGGCATCTACACTATAAAACCAGCCTTTCCAAAACCAATCCAAATCTACTGCTGAGGCGTCCTCCATAGTACGGAAAAAATCAGCAGGTGTTGGGTGTTTGAAAGCCCAACGGCGAGCGTATTCTTTAAATGCATAATCAAAAAGCTCTCTACCCATTACTGTTTCTCGCAAAATATTCAAACCAGTGGCTGGCTTAGAATAGGCATTGGGACCGAAAGTGCCTGGAAGAATATTATCACTACTCGACATGATAGAATTTTGCTTCGCTGGATCTAACTTCATATAAGACACAATATGCTGTGGCTCAATACCGTCAGCTGGAAAATCTCTATCCCATTCTCTACAAACAATTCCTTCCAAGAAACTATTTAGACCTTCGTCCATCCAAGACCATTGTCTTTCGTCAGAATTGACTATCATAGGGAAGAAATTATGGCCAACTTCATGAATTATAACCAAAATCAAGAAATTTTTTGTGCCTTCTGAATAAGTGCCATCAGCTTGAGGGCGTGCTCCATTGAAACTCATCATTGGGTATTCCATTCCGCCCACAGGTCCGTGAACAGAATAAGCCACTGGATAGGGATAAGCAATGGTTCTTTTCGAATATTGGGTCAGCGTATGAGCTACCAATCTAGTTGAATATTGTCCCCAAAGTGGATTACCTTCTTTAGGATAAAGCGACATTGCCCAAACTTTCTTACCTTCAACATCCACCTTCATGGCATCCCAAATAAACTTACGAGAAGCTGCGAAAGCAAAATCTCTTACATTTTTGGCCGCAAAAACCCAAGTCTTTTTACCTGTTGGTTTGCTTTTTTCGGCTGCTTCAGCTTCGCTTTGATTAACAATTAAAACTGGTGAAGTTGTATTTTCAGCCTGAGTTAATCTTGAAATCTGGGTCACAGAAAGCACCTCTTTCTGATTTTGCAATTCACCTGTTGCACCAACAACCATGTCATTGGGAACAGTAATAGCCACTTTATAATCTCCAAAAACCAAAGCAAATTCGCCTTGACCTAGGAATTGCTTGTTTTGCCAGCCAGTTACATCGTCGTAAACACACATACGAGGAAACCATTGAGCCATTTCATATAGGTAATTGCCATCTTTTTCAAAATATTCATATCCACTCCTCGCTCTCTGAGCGTTGGCATCAACAATATTAAAACTCCAATCCACATTAAAGACGAAATTTTGACCTTTGAGCAAAGGAGTTGGCAAATCCACACGCATCATGGTTCCGTTGATGGTATATTTAAGCTTGTTTCCGAGTTTGTCGGAAACTTTTTGAATCAAATATCCATATTCTTTATCTGTTTTATCACTTAAACCCTTCAATGCAGCACCACTTAAACCTCTTTCATGGCTTATTGAAGTCTGACGAGTAGTTCTTGCATCAGATTTTTCGTTGAAATTGTTTTGGTCTAGTTGCAACCATAAATACGTCAAAGCATCAGGCGAAACATTAAAGTAAGTAATTTTTTCAGAGGCTGTAATTCTCTGATTCTCATCGTCTAGTTCTACTTTAATATCATAATCGGCCTTTTGTTGCCAATATTCCTTACCAGGAGCTCCACTGGCTGTTCTATAGGTGTTTGGCGTGGGTAAACTTGTCCCCATTTGTTCAAAAACTGTATTGGCGTTGTAATTTGTTGTTTGTTGAGCATGAGCCCAAATTCCCATAAAAAGGAATAGAAGCGTTTTTTTCATATATGAAAGTTTAAAAATTAAAATATCCATTTGTCGGTAATCAAGTGTAAAGTTAGTCCAGCTACCAGAGCCGAAATGATCAAATTCAGTTCTCTTTTTTTGATGTTTAAAATATTGCTTAGAATATAAGTAATAAACATAAAGAATACCACGATAATGAGCTGGCCTACTTCAAGTCCAATATTAAACGCAAATAATTCATTTACTATGTTGGAGGACTGTCCCAAAAGACTTTTTAGGTAATTTGAAAAACCTAAACCATGTATCAAGCCGAAAAAGACTGTGAAAAAATATCTCAAATATTGATGTTGATTTCTACGTGAATAAGTTTTGGCAGATTTATTGAAAAAGTTACTAAAACTAGTAAAAAATATAGTGCAAGGAATTAAAAATTCAATTAAATCAGAATCTACATTCACCATTTTCATAACTGACAAGGCCAAAGTAATGGAATGTCCGACAGTGAAAAAAGTGATAACCCAAAGAATATTCCGCCATTGGTTAAAATTATAAACAGCACAAAGTGCAACAATAAATAGCATGTGATCATAGCCACCAAGGTCGGTAATATGTTCGTATCCAAGCTTAAAATAAGTAATAAAGTCAGTCATGAAT
>JAIPAJ010000013.1 GCA_021740125.1 Leadbetterella sp.
TATTTTAAATCATCGGCCAATTGACTATCAATTTCGTGGCCTGACCTGTCCATGCCGTTGTTGATGTCGTAATATATTTCTGCGGTTAAATTTTTCGGAGAAAATTTCTCTGAAAGTTCGTCAACCACGGTATTGCAATCTGCCAAAGACGCAAACTTTGTAAGTGGATATTTCTCAATTAAACTTAATAATCTATCTATTTTTGGACCTAAAAGTTGGTGCGATATCAGTACTTTTTCTGCCCCAGCCATGGCAGCCAATTCCGCTTCAGCAATAGTAGCGGCCTTGAATTTTTTGATGCCTTTATCTATCATTATTCGCACCACATTTTCCATTTTGTTGGTTTTTATGTGAGGCATCAATCTGCTGGAATCTCCACCAGCGATGGCTATCATTTTATCAATATTGCCTTCTACTTTTTCTTTCAAGATGAGTAGGGATGGAGAGTCGATTTGGGTTAAGTTTGAGGTCATAATTAAATTTTAGATTCCTGAAATTTCAACTACGTCTGAGTTATTTAATAGTTCAATTGCCTGAAGGAAATGAGATATGAATATTTCTTTTAGACGTTTTTTGGAAGTATTACCACAAGTGAGCCAAATAAACTTTGGAGGACTGCCAAATTGGCTATTTAGCTCTAAAAAATCATCATCTTTGATAATAAAAATGGCATTCTGTTTTTTTGCAAAATCAAATAAATCTAAGTCGTTAGCATGTCTTAAATTCAGATAAGTTGCCGAAAAACATGGTATTTTGTATGTTTCTAAAATCCAAGGAGCTAGAGTTGGTGGTAAGTGTGCATCTAAGATTATCATTATGCCGCTTTGATAACAGGATGATTGAGCTTGGAAACAGCGTAATTAAGACAAGCAACTACATCTTCATATTCTAGGTCAGGCAGTTCCTCAGTTATAATGTTATTTATAGAAATACCTGCTGCCAATAGCTCCAGAACATCAGTCACCCGAATTCTCATTCCTCTGATGCAAGGCTTTCCTCCGCATTGTTTTGGGTTAAATGTTATTCTATCCATAAATTTTATTTGGTAAGCAAATTTAAAACTATTTGGTAAATAAATAAATCTTTAAACACAATTAGTTCCAATTCAATCTCACCCCTCATAAATCTCCAAAGGTAAACCATCAGGGTCTTCAAAGAACGTGAATTTTTTGCCTGTAAATTCGTCTATCCTGATGGGTTCTGAAACGATGCCTTTTATTTCTAATTCAGTTTTGACTTTTTCGACTTGCTCAACCATAAAGGCTAAATGGCGTAAACCGCGAGCTTCAGGTCGACTAGGCCGAGCGGGTGGATTTGGAAATGAAAATAATTCAATGACATATTCGCCATTGAGTGCTAAATCGAGTTTGAAAGAATCTCTTTCTTTTCTGTAAACTTCTGCCAATATTTCTAAGCCCAACTTGTTGACATAAAAGTCTTTCGATTTCTCATAATCGGAGCAAATAATGGCGATATGGTGTATTTTTTTTAACATGTTTATCTTAAATTTTCAATTATATCACTTGCGATCATTGAACGCTCAGAACGCATTTTTGCAGCAAGGTCTCCGGCTAAACCATGTTCGTAAACTCCCTGAATGGCGGCTTGTTCTGGTGTGTAACCTTGGGCTAAAAAACTTAGGATAATGCCAGTGAGCACATCTCCACTACCTGCAGTAGCCATACCTGAATTACCCGTAGAATTAAAGTGAATATCTCCATTAGGAAGAGCTATCGCTGTATTTTTCCCTTTTAAACAAATGATTACCTTTTTTGAAATTGCAAATTCAGAAAGTATTTCTAATTTTTCAAAATCGTTTTTCCAATCTCTGCCTATTAAAGCCCTGAATTCCTTTGGGTGTGGAGTAAGTATGGTGTTTTCTGGTAATAATTTTAATGAATCTGGAGCATTGCCAAGCATAGTTATTCCATCGGCATCTACGATTAGCTTTTTGTTTTTTGTTTTTTCTAAAAATGCCCTAAATCCAGCAAGATTATTTAAGCCAATCCCCGGCCCGATTCCGACAGCATTGTATTTTTCCAAATCCCCGTTTGTCGAAAAATGTTCATCATTTTGACTGATTTCAACAATTGCTTCTGGAACAGAAATTTGTAAAATATCTACACATTTCTTTGGAACTTGAGAAGTGATTTTTCCTACTCCCGACCGCAGGCAAGCTTTGTTTGCTAAAATTGACGCACCCATCATGCTATAACTTCCTGCTACCAAATATGCATGCCCAAAAGTACCTTTGTGCGAAAAACTGGAACGATATAAGGGCAGGATTTCTTTTTCAGTAGTAAAATAGAATTTGGAATCAGTAGATCTTATGAATTCCTGAGAAAGACCAATTTCTACCACTTCCCATTTACCCACAAAAAGCTCGTTTTCAGGCATAAAAAAGGCCAATTTTGGGTATTGAAAAGTGATGGTGTAGGTTGGTTGTATGATATTATTTCGTTCGGAATTCGTATCTGAAAACAATCCAGAGGCAATATCAATGGACACTATTGGTAATTTGGAAGAATTTATTTTCTGAATTATTTCTGCCGAAAATCCATCAATTTTTCTATTTAGCCCTGAGCCAAATAGTGCATCAATAATTACCGTATTTTGATCTAAATGCCAATTTATTTGACCTGTATCAGTTATTGTTTTATAAGTATTTTGATTTTTGAGTCTTTCTAAATTTTCTAAAAAATCAGCTGAACCATTTTCGATATTGCCTAAAACAAAAGTTTCGATATCGTAGCCCAATTGATGTAATTTTCTCGACACCGCCAATCCATCTCCACCGTTGTTACCAATCCCGCAGAAAATCAATGTTTTATATGTATTGTCGAATTTTAAAACAAAAGAATTAACAAAAGCCTGAGCAGCTCTTTCCATCAAATCAATAGAAAGAATGGGTTCATTTTTGATTGAAAATGCATCCAAAGCCTTGGTTTTTTTCGTAGATAGAATTTTCATTGTATCTTTTTTTTCAAAAATAGCGACATTGTAGTTATATTCAATAAATTATTCTTTTCAGATGACCATCAGTATTATCATACCTACATATAATGAATCCAAATATATTCACCGTTGCATGTCCTCTATATTGAAGAGTAAAACAGCTGATATTGTGGAGGTTTTGGTTATTGATTCTTTGAATTCTACAGATAATTTAAATGATTTTTTGTCAGAAAATGATGCCAAATACATCAAATCGATTTTTTGCACCCGAGCCAGTCAAATGAATTTTGGAGCAAGTATTGCTCAAGGCGAGGTTCTTTTTTTTGTACATGCCGACACCATTCTTCCTCAAAGCTATGCCCGCGATATTCAAAACTTGCTTTCAACTTCTGATTTAGGTTGTTTTAGAGCTAAAATTGATTCACCAAAGTTTCTTCTAAAAATCAATAGTTTCTTCACCCGATTTCCATTTTTATGGTGTCGAGGTGGTGATCAAACGCTTTTTATAACAAAAAAGGTCTTTCAAGAAATTGGTACATACGACGAAAGCTTTGTAATAATGGAAGAATACGATTTTTTAAGGAGAGCTTTGAGAAATTATAAGTTCGGTATTGCTAAAAATTCAGTAATTGTATCCGCTCGAAAATACAAAAATAATAAATTTTGGAAAATACAATTGGCCAATTTGATGGCCATGAGAATGTTTTTTAAAGGCAGCTGTTCTCCCAAAGAGATAAAAGCCAAATACACACAGATTTTAGATTTGGAGTACTAAATGATCTAAAATATTAATCTAACCTAACAAATTTGGTATTCCGCCTCTTCGATTATCCAAAACTCAGATTAATCTATTATTTTTAGGCCAAATTTTAATCTTCTCGATATGTCTAAAAACGAAAACTTGATTTCTGGTATTCAACAAGTGGGTATTGGTGTAGTGGATGCCGGCGAATCATTTAAATGGTACAATAAAAATCTTGGACTTGATGTGCCTGTTTTTGACGATATCGCAGATGCCAAATTGATGGTCAGGTATACCAATGGCAATATCAGAAAGCGTCGGGCCATTCTTGCCGTAAATATGGCTGGCGGCGGTGGAGCCGAAATTTGGGAGTCAAAAAATCCATTGCCTATTGCATGTTCTTTTGAACCCCAATTGGGTGATTTGGGCATTTTTGCTTTGAAAATCAAAAGTCAAGACTTATTGGCATTTTCAAAATCTACTCCCATTCCACTTTTTAGAACTCCAGAAAACAAACCAACGGCTTGGTTGAAAGATAATTATGGTAATCAATTGCAATTGGTAGAAGATGACTCATGGTTTATAAACTCGTTATCAAACACCGGAGGCGTCTTGGGTGTTATTTTGGGGGTAAGCGACATGGAAAAAGCACTGAAACTATACAAAGATGTGCTTGGACTTGAAACCATTGTTTATGACAAAACTGGAAGTTTTGAAGATTTTTCAGGTTTGAATGCTGATAATAAACAATTTAGAAGAGTATTGTTAAGAAAAAGTCAATCTGCCGAAGGAGCATTTTCAAGACTTTTCGGAAATATAGAGTTGGAGTTGGTACAAGCTATTGACATTTCTGACCGAAAAACCATCATGGAAGGAAGGAGTTGGGGTGACTTGGGCTTTATTCATCTTTGTTTTGATGCCTTGGATATGTACAAACTTGGAGAAAAGTTAATCGCTAATGGTTTTCCCTTTGTGGTAGATAGTGCCAATTCATTCGACATGGGCGATGCTGCTGGCAGATTTACTTATATCGAAGACCCTGACGGCACACTGATAGAATTTGTAGAAACACACAAAGTGCCAGTTTTGAAAAAAATTGGTTGGTATATCAATCTCAAAAAACGAAAGACACAAAATCCGCTTCCAAACTGGATGGTGAAAACTTTGGGATGGGGAAGGGTGAAATTGTAAAATGAATGCCCGAAATACGTAAAGTAAATATAACCCGATATGTGACACCACTTCGCGAGGGTGGTTCTTTGCCAGCTATTGTGGAGGCAGATGACGGATTTTTGTATGTGCTGAAATTTAGAGGGGCTGGCCAAGGAACAAAAGCACTAATTGCAGATCTGATAGGAGCAGAAATTGCTCGGAAGTTGGGTCTTTTGGTTCCAGAATTGGTTTTTGCAGAGCTAGCCGAAGGCTTTGGACGTACCGAACCCGACGAAGAAATTCAGGATTTATTGAAGTTTAGTACGGGCTTAAATCTTGGCTTACATTATCTTTCTGGTTCTATTACTTTTGATGCTGTGGTGAATACTGTGGATGCCGAAATAGCCTCAAAAATAGTATGGTTAGATGCTTTTTTAATGAACATTGACCGTACTGCTCGTAACACCAATATGCTTTTTTGGAACAAAAAACTGTGGGTGATCGACCACGGAGCTTCGCTTTATTTTCATCATAATCCCGAAGCTTGGGAAGAACAATCCGTTAAACCTTTTATTCAAATTAAAGACCACGTTTTGCTTTCAAAAGCTAATGATTTGGAGGAAATAAAAGACAAGTCCAAATTCCTTATCTCAAAGGATTTTTTGACAGAAATAGTAAATCTGATTCCAGATAGTTGGATTTCTGAGGGAGAAATAGCCAATAAGAAAATGTATATGGATTTTCTTCTTAAAAGATTAGAAAACGCCCATATTTTTGAAAATCAAATAGAAAATGCAAGAAAAGCACTTATATGAGTATGCGGTAATTAGACTCGTTCCGAGGGTCGAAAGAGGCGAATATATCAATATTGGTGTGGTTTTGTATTGCAAAAGCCTTAAAACACTCGACTTTGTTTTTCAAATAAACCAAAGTCGAATTTTGTCTTTGTTTCCCGAAGTTGATTTAGAAGAAGTTGAGAGCCATCTTTTATCTTTTCAAAAAATTTGCCGGGGTACCCCAGATTCAGGATTGATAGGAAGTCAAGATTTGGCTTCGAGGTTCAGGTGGCTAACCGCACGCCGAAGCACCATCATTCAGGCTTCCGAAATTCATCCAGGGTATTGCCAGCAATCTTTGCCTGCTTTAAATAAGATTTTTGAGGAAATGGTTTTATTGTAAGATAGAATACATTTTTTTGAAATTTTATTTTTTTTCTTTGTCCTATAATCCTTTTCAAGTTCGTTTTCGTTAGTCTTTTAATAATTACTCAAACATACTTATAATTTGTACCAATCGGTTGCCATATTGATTTTTGCTCGTGAAGTTTCGAAAGAGTCTTCACTAAAATTTTTGTCTCCCAAAAATCAATTGGCTAATAAGCAGATTTTTCAAAATTTAAATATTCTTACCAAACAAAAAACTCGTTCAACCCAAATTCCAGTTTTTGTTTCTAACGAGTTCGATTTGGATTCGAACGCAAGTTTTGGTCAGAATATTACATCAGCCCTATCTACGGTTTTTGATAAAGGATTTGAAAAAGTTATTTGTATTGGTAACGACTGTCCGGCACTTAAAACAGAGCATATTCTCACCTCAGCGGAGGCCTTAAATACTTCTGATGCAGTATTTGGGCCAGATTTTAGAGGAGGAACGTACCTTATTGGATTATCAAAAAAAGCTTTCGATAATGTTACTTTTCAATATTTGCCATGGCAGACCCCTGAACTTTTTCAAAGTATTTTGGCCAGTTTTTCTGAAAAGAAAATTCAAATATTAGATCAGCTTCAAGATATTAATACTTTTCAGGATTTAGTTTTATATTCAAAAGAAAGACATATTGTATCATTTTTACTAAAATTCACAAACAGCTTTCAGGTCCTTAAATTTTCATGGATTAATATTGTAATACCTGAAGTTCTCCTATTTTCTCGCAGTTTCCGCGGTCCTCCTATTTTTGGATTTTAATTTTTAGACTTCCTTTTATTCTAAACTTGATTCTTCAATTGTATTGAAGGACCTAACTATTTTTTATTGTTTTAATTTTTTTTTATTTCATTTTTCTATGAAAAAAATATTACTGTTTTTATCCTTGTTTTATTCCATTTCTACATTTGCACAAAGCCAAGTAGAAGTCAATGTAATAGATTTGTTGACCAATAAGCCCGTAAAAAGCGTTGAGGTTTACCTTGAAACTTACGGTGAAAAAACAATTTTCGGGGTTTCTGACAAGGCCGGTAAGGTAGTTTTTAAAGATCTTCAAACTACAAAAACCTACAAGGCTTTTACTTTTGCCAACGATAAATATGCTGAGGCATTTGTAGGTAGCATTACGCCGAAAGTGGGAGAGACAAGTGTTTTTAATTTAGAATTACCTACCATCCGAATTGAACTTTTGGAAGAAGTAAGAATAACTAACTCAAAAAGAGCCAAGATGAACACGCAGAATGCGGAGGTTTCGTATATAATTCCTAAGGAGGAGATTCAAGCATTGCCCGTGGAAGGTAGAGATATTACCCGTACCCTTATCAGATTGCCCAATCTTACGGTTGCCACATTGGGATACGCTGAAGCACCAAATGTTTCTATAAACGGACTTGGAGGTACTTTTACAAACTACCTCATAGACGGAATGGACAATAACGAGCGTTTTCTTGGAAATGCAAAATTCAACACGCCTATCGGATTTGCGGATGGTATTTCTGTTCTAACCAATAACTATTCAGTAGAATTTGGAAATACAAGTAATGGATTGGTTAATGTTACCACCCGATCTGGCTCTAACAAACTCACAGGAGAAGCTTTTTATTTGACTCGTCCGGGTTCTATTATTGATTCCAAATCACCTTTCGCTACTTTGGACCTTTCAGGTAATCAAGTAAAAGACGGCTTTCAAAGAAATCAAGCTGGTTTTGGATTGGGTGGTGCTTTGAAAAAAGACAAAACGTTTTTCTACATAAATTTTGAACAAACGATTGACAAGAAAGACAACTTACTGAATGTTCCACAATTAGGCGTCAACGAAACCGTAACAGGCTTCAATAATTTCACTTACAGTTCGGCCAAAATAGATCAAGTTTGGAGCCAAAGATTCAAGTCTTCTTTGAGAGTAAATCATGGAATTTTCGATATTGATCGTCAAGGTGGTGGCTTAGAAGGAGGAACACTTTTCCCTTCGGCAGCCTCTTCTCAAAAAAACAGAACCTATTTGGTGGCATTGAAAAATGCTTATGTTTTTAGTTCCTATCTTACAGGTGAAACCAACTTCCAAACTTCTTATTTCAGATGGAACTATCGTGAACCTGTGAATATCAATAGTCCTTCGGTAACCGTTCAAGACCCTAGCGGTGCGATTATTGCCACTGTGGGCCAAAGCGGTGCTATTTTTGATGACAAAGAATACACCAATCAGCTTCAGCAAAAACTATTTTATAGACAAGGCAAGCATTCGTTTAAATTCGGAGCAGAATTCATTACCTCAGATTTTGCTCTGCTTGGCGGAGGAAACACTTTTGGTACTTACACCGTTAGGCTAAACCAAGCTCAGCTGGATGCCCTTAAAGCCAAAGGTATTAATTCAAGTTTGGATGTGAATGATATTCCAGCAGATGTCCGAGTTATCAATTATGACGTAGAGCTTCAGCCCAATACTTTTGGAGCCAGACAAAATGTTTTTAGTACCTATCTCGAAGATATTTTTGCGGTCAACAACAAATTAAACCTTACCATGGGTTTAAGGTATGACTATGACAATCTTACCAAAGGTGGTGGAAGTCGTGGTGACTTAAACAATATTGCCCCACGCCTGGCTTTCAATTATAAAATTGATGATAGAAATACTTTACGTGGTGGTTATGGAATTTTTACAGATAAAATAAAATACTCTATTCATAGTGACGCACTTCAGTTTAGCAGTTCCTCTGCAGATTTTAAGAAACAGTTGAAAGAGTTACAAAAACTAGGAAAACTTGATCCAAACGCAGATATCAATAAGATTACATTTCCTGGAAATATTAGAGCAACTGCTTCCAACGTTACTTATCTAAACGGTCCGAGCTACACCGATTTACAATCACGTCGAGATAGACAATTCGTAAACAATATGCGAATTCTAAATCCAAACGGTTTCCAGAATCCTTACTCGCACCAAGTTTCGTTTGGCTATCAGCATAAGTCAGACGAGGATCATTTGTTTTCTCTCGACTTAAATTATGTTGCAACCAACAATTTATATTATATCAGAAACATAAATGCACCATCAGCTTACCCGCTAAATGATCCAAAAAATGTAATAGTAAGAAAAGTTGCGGAGGCGGATTTAACTAGACCTGTTCCGTTAAAATCGGACAGCCGCGGCCAATATGCAGTAGCTGGAAGCGACACACTTAGAGGTTTTGCAAGAAACGTTTTGATGAACGAAACCGATGGTAAAGCAAGATATTGGGCCATGAATGTGGTTTATCAAAAACTAAAAGGCGAGGGGAAATTTGCCTATAGAATGAGCTACTCTTTGGCTTTGATAAAAAGTAATACCAGCAGTATCAATACCAGAGCCAACGATGCGAATAATTATGATGTAGAATATACTTATGATGAAAACGACCGCCGTCATGTGGCCAGCTTTATGTTTTTCTGGTATCCCATCAAAAACCTAATAGTTTCACCGGCGTTTCTTGTACAAAGTGGTCAACCTATCACACGTATAGCTGATGCCCGCATTTTTGGAACAACCGACCTCAATGGCGACAATGATTTCTTTAATCCCGGAGATTATAGTCCAGGTAATATCAGAAATAGCGACAGATTGCCTTGGGCAAATACACTTGACCTTTCAGTGAAATACACATTAATGAAGCATTTCGAACTTTCGGCTGATATATTTAACCTTTTAAATGCCGTTAACTATTCGGGGTTCAATGTTGTTAGAGGCAATAGCAATCAGTTTATGGTAGGTGATAAAAGCACAAACACCTATACTTGGAAAGCAGCTTCAGCCCCACGTCAGTTTCAGTTTGGAGCCCGTTACGTTTTTTAATATTTAATTCAGTTTGAAATGATTCTAAGTTTTGATAAAATTGATGAGCTAGAGGTTTACCTCAAATCCAAAAGTTGGTTAGAGGCTAATGAAATATTGACAAAGATTGAAAAACCCGGTGAAGGCAACATGAATTTCACTATGAGAGTTTACACGTCTCTTGGTAGAACGTTTATCGTTAAGCAGTCGAGAGATTATGTAGAAAAATATCCTACTATTCCTGCTCCCGCAAATCGAGCTGTAATAGAAGGTCTTTTTATTGAGTTTATCCAACAAAATTCTGTGCTTAGTTCATTCATGCCGAAGCTGTTGGGTTTGGATGATGTAAACAATATCATAATTACCGAAGATCTCGGTTTAGCAAATGATTATACTTTTTTGTACAAATCTAACGAAAGATTGAATTCTGAAGATTTAAGTCAAATGGTCGAATATATAAGCCATTTGCATCATAGTTTTCGAGCTGATTCTCCAGTCCCAGAGTTTGCCAATCGGGGAATGAAAGCTTTGAACCACGAGCATATATTTTTATACCCTTTTATGGAAGAAAATGGATTCGATTTGGATATTATCCAGCCTAGTTTACAATCCGTGGCCATGGTTTATAAAAAAGATGAAGAACTCAAAACTATTGTGAAAAACTTAGGTGATAGGTATCTTGCAGATGGACCCTATTTATTGCACGGTGACTATTATCCGGGAAGTTTCTTGAAAACTGATTCAGGTGTCAAAATCATTGATCCAGAATTCTGTTTTTATGGGTTAGCCGAGTTTGATTTGGGTGTTTTTATTGCCCATCTAAAAATGAGTGAGCAAAGCAAAGATATTATGGATGGCGTATGGTTGAATTACAAAAAAGGAGTTGATCTCGACGAGAATCTACTGAATCAGTTTGTTGGGGTAGAAGTCCTTCGGAGAATCATAGGATTAGCTCAGTTGCCTCTTTCGCTTAGTTTAGAGACAAAAAAAGTATTGTTAAAAGAAGCCAAAGACTTAATAATGAATAATGTATAGTATGAAAAAATTAGTTTTTGTTGGTTTTATTTTAATAGGCTTCTCTGGTTTTTCTCAAAAAAAAATATGGTTTGATACCGACATCATGATCGGGAATCCTGATCGTGCCCCTCGAGAAGTAGATGACGCCATTACACTCATGATGGCTCTGAAGTTTCAGGATAAAATAAAAATAGAAGGCATTAGCCTAGTCACATATGTGGATTACGCTTATGGAATTACCGAAAAAATGCTAAAATGGTATGCTCCAAATCTGAACATTCCTATTTATAAAGGGTCTAATACTTGTATGGACGTAGGTGTAGAAAATGACGCTACTAAAGCCTTGGCTGCGGCTTTAGAAAAAGAAAAACTTACAATTCTAGCTCTCGGACCAGCCACCAACGTGGCTACGGTATTGAAGAATCATCCTGAATTGGCTTCTCAGATTGAGGAAATAGTTTTTTGTGCAGGACGTACTCCAGATTTTCATTTTAAACCGGGTCTGGAACAGCAAACTGTTTCTGATTATAATTTTGAAAAAGACGTAGAATCTTTCAAGATTGTGTTTGACTCGGGTATAAAGGTTGTGTTATCGGGCTTCGAGGCGAGTGTTTATCTGTTTCTTGGAAAAACTGACTATGATTTCTTGAACAATAGCTTTGAAGGAGATAAGTGGGTTTACGATTTTTTAAGACCGTGGTCACTACGTCACAAACAATTATTTGGCAACGACGGTTTTATTCCGTTTGATGTAACGCCTCTAGGTTATTTAACTCATCCACAGTATTTTAAATACTACGAAAACATTCCAGTGGACATTGTCAATATGGAAAATGATGCTACGATTCCTGCCCATAGGCCAAAAGAAAAAGCCTTTTTGATAGCCTCCAAAGATTCTAAATCCAAGTGGAAATGCCAGTATGCTTATAAAACTCTTCCAGGTTTTGAAGAAATAGTGTTAGAGTCCTTAAAATATAGGTAAAATCATAAAGAAGTGTTTAACAATGGATTGAAAGCTTTTATTGATTCCCATTTTCAGAAAATTTCAAGGCCAAAGTTTAGAATATTATAAAAAATCACTATATTTGCACCTCGTTTCTGTAAACGCCTCTTTTAGCCTAAAAGAAGCCTCTTTACTTTCAATAAATTTTTTATCAATAATTTTTTTATTAAATGGATTTAATTAAGTTTGTAGAATCAGAATACAGCAGTTCAAGAGCTGGAATACCTGATTTCAAGGCGGGTGACACTGTTAACGTATTTGTGAAAATATTTGAAGGGAACAAAGAGCGTATTCAGTTGTACCAAGGTGTTGTTATTCAAAGAAAAAACTTCGGTACTCCAGGTGAGACTTTTACAGTACGTAAAATTTCTAACGGTGTTGGAGTAGAGAGAATCTTCCCAGTTTTGTCACCAAGTATCGACAAAATCGAAGTTCTTAGAAGAGGTAAGGTTCGTCGTGCTAAATTGTACTTCCTAAGAGGAAAACATGGTAAAGCTGCGAGAATCAAAGAACTAAAAAAGTAAGTAACATTGCTTAATAATTTTAAGTAATAGCTTTTTCATAATTTGTGCAAAAAACGTCATCTCTTTGAGATGACTTTTTTTTTGCCGCCAAAGTTTGTCTCCTCACAAATTAAAAACCATTAAAGTTCATTAACCATCGAACTTTTTCAATCAGAATAATATTACTTTTATAACTTAATAGCAAAGCTTCTTTTTATGTCCAAATTTTTTAAATATCAAGGAACAGGTAATGACTTCGTGATGATTGATAATCGTGAGGGGGGATTTAACGATTCTATAAAAAATGTGGCGTTTCTGTGTCATAGAAGATTCGGAATAGGAGCTGATGGGTTGATTTTGATAGAAAAAGCTGATGGGTTTGATTTCAGAATGCGATATTTCAACGCCGACGGAAATGAAGGAAGCATGTGCGGTAATGGAGGAAGATGTGCAGTGAAGTTTGCCTCTGACTTAGGTATTTTCGAAACGACCACCAGTTTTATAGCTGTTGACGGCCCGCACAATGCCATGGTAGAAAATGATGAAGTTTCTTTGGGTATGATTGACGTAGAAGAAATAATTGATGAGACCAACGGATATTTTCTCAACACTGGTTCTCCGCACCTGGTTATATTTCAAGAAAACCTGGATAGTTTGGATGTAAAAACGCAAGGAGCTGCTATTAGATACAGCGATTATTGGCTTTCAAGAGGTGGTGTAAATGTGAATTTTGTACAAGTCATTAACAATGAAAATTTAAAAGTCAGAACCTACGAAAGAGGTGTTGAAGATGAGACGTTTTCTTGTGGAACTGGAGTGACGGCCGCAGCGATAGCGTCATCAGTAAAGAAAGGATTGTCTCAAAAAATCAAAATACAAACACTTGGTGGCAAACTCGAAGTGAGTTTTGAAGGAGAACAAAAATTCTCTCAAATCCTATTGAAGGGCCCTGCATTGTTTGTATTCAAGGGTGATGTATAGTATTTATTAATATTTTTAGCTTTTTTTTTGTTGGTAAAGATTTTAATGCTTAAAATTGCGAACGAAATCAAAAATTACTGCTAAGGGACTTCTTCCGATTCGTAATTTCAAAATCCGAAATATTCTAGATTTTTTCAAACCAAGCGTTTAATGTATTCATAAGTACTTTAACAACCCTCATTGTTTTTCCAAAACAAAATTTCTATGTACAATCAAGAAGATTTGAAGCTAAAACTTCTGTCAGAACTTAAAAGCATTTCAGCTGAACTAGGCATTGAATTAGACAAAGGTGCCGCAAAAAAAGACATTATTCAGAAAATCGTGGATCATAATCCACAAACCACACAAGAAGTTAAAACTGAAGAAAAGCCTCTAAAATCAACCAAGGTTAAGCCACAAGGACAGGCACTTACAAACGTAAGACCATCTCAGAATCCACTCTCGATGGAGCCCGAGGATAAAGGACCTCGACTGAGAAAAAGAATTACTCGGGTAGTGACTGACGATACCATGTCTACGGATACTCCCGAATTGGTAAACGCCCCAGTCGTTGAAGAAAAGCCAGAAGAGCACAAACCGATTATTGCGGAGTTTAAAAGACCAGAATTTAGAAAACCAGATAACCGTAAAACAGAGGCTCCAAAAGAGAACAAAATGGTTGACACGGATATTCAGCCAGATTCAAACGAAATTATAGATATAGATATATCAGATGAAATTGATATTTCTGATTTAATAGAAGAGATTCCAGACATAACTGACGAGGATTTGGGATTGCCAGGTGAGGAAGTCTTAACCAATGAGCAAAAACAAGATGCTAAAAAGAAAGAAGACTACGGTCGCTCTATAAAAAAGCAATTTAATAACTTAGTAAAAGAGTTTGATGGGCTAATTGAGAACATTGGCGTATTAGAAATCATGAGTGAAGGAAGTTATGGCTTCTTACGTTCTGCAGATTATAATTACTTAGCCAGCCCAGACGATATATATGTTTCGCCATCTCAAATTAAGCTTTTTGGACTGAAAACTGGTGATACCATTCATGGGTCTATTAGGCCTCCCAAAGACGGCGAGAAATATTTTGCTTTACTGAAAGTACTTTCGGTAAATGGGAAAACAACAGAGGAAATTCGTGACAGAATTCCTTTTGAATACCTCACACCATTGTTTCCGCAAGAAAAACTTAACTTAAGTACAAGGTCAGATGTAATGTCTACGCGTGTGTTGGATTTGTTTTCACCAATTGGCAAAGGCCAAAGGGGAATGATAGTAGCCCAACCTAAGACTGGTAAGACAGTTTTGTTGAAAGAAATTGCCAATGCTATAACGATCAATCATCCAGAGGTTTATTTGATTATCCTTTTGATAGATGAAAGACCGGAGGAGGTAACTGATATGCAACGCAGTGTAAAGGCCGAGGTTATCTCATCTACATTTGATGAGACTGCCGAAAAACACGTAAAAGTATCGAATTTAGTTCTTGAAAAAGCCAAAAGATTGGTGGAATCAGGTCACGATGTGGTGATTTTATTGGACTCCATCACGCGTTTGGCTCGTGCCTACAATACTGTGATGCCTTCTTCAGGTAAGATACTTTCGGGTGGTGTGGATGCTAATGCATTACATAAGCCAAAAAGATTCTTTGGAGCTGCTAGAAAAATAGAAAACGGAGGTTCATTGACGATTGTGGCTACAGCCCTGATTGATACAGGTTCTAAAATGGACGAAGTTATCTTTGAGGAATTCAAAGGTACAGGTAACATGGAACTTCAGCTGGATCGTAGATTGGCCAACAAGCGAGTTTATCCTTCTATCGATATATTGGCGTCAGGCACGCGTAGAGAAGATCTTCTAATGGACAAAGATGAGTTGCAGAGAGTTTGGTTACTAAGAAAATATATGGCAGACATGAATCCTATGGAAACAATGGAATTCCTGCTTTCTAAAATGAAAGGCACAAAAACCAACCAAGAATTTTTGATGACCATGAATAGATAGTCATATTTAAATATTCAAAGAAAAGGAAGCCAATAGTGTCTTCCTTTTTTTATGGTTTATTTTTCTAATTTCAATAGAGTAAATGCACAAGAATTAAGAAAAAATTATTTAAAGTGTTGATTATTAATAGATATTAATGATATTTTTTTGTTACTTTTTTCAAAATAAGCGTCCTAATTATTGACTTTATTAAATTTTGTTTTAAATTGAACTATTAATTTGTTTATTAACTAACCCCTTGTCTTAATCATGAATAGATTATTGATTCCGCTATTGATTTTGTTTGGGTCATTACTTTTTAGTTGGTTTTGGAATTGTAACAGGAAGGACTATTGCCCTGATTGTCAACCAAAAGCTGCTGTAACTGCTGCACCAATTTTGGCAGATACTGTAAATGTGGCCGCCCAAGCTGAAGATACGACTCAAGCAAATCCTACTCCTGAGGAAAAAGTCCTCTTTGAACCTCTCGATGTTTATTTCCAATCTGGTAAATCCTCTATCATTCGTACGGAGGAAATAGATAATTGGTTAGAAACCGCCAAAAAATATCTAGAAAAAAATCCAAATGAAAAGCTAAGTTTGACTGGTCATACCGACAGTGATGGTGATGATGCCTCAAATATCAGCCTCTCAGAGAGAAGGGCCGCCATCGTAAAAGGAATTCTCGCAAAACAAGGTTTCAATTCTGACAATCTGCAGCTGATTGGTAAAGGAGAATCTGAACCAATTGCAGATAATGACACCCCAGAAAACAAGGCAAAAAACAGACGAGTATCAATTAGACTTATTAAATAATACAATATCAAAAACCTTACGTATATGGAAAATCTTAAATGTTTATTCAATTGTTTCCCTTGGGATATATTTCTTTTTGCACTTTTGCTGGGTTTACTTTTGTGGTGGTTGTTGTCCAAACTACTTGGTGATAGACTTAAATCTCACGCAAGAGAACTTCAAGAAAGAATTAACTTCTTAGAAGGAGAATTGGAAGCTTGTAGAAAGGCGAAAGTCTCTGCATCAGCAAATCTTGATTTAGAAACGAGTGCGGCTGTAGTAGCCCCTGTTGCCGCATTTGTTGCTGCCAGTGCTCCAGTAATAAATAAAAAAGACGATTTGAAGATTGTTGAAGGCATTGGTCCAAAAATCGAAGAACTTTGCAACAATGCAGGTATTTATACATTTGCTGATTTAGCTGCTAGTTCGGCTGCTAGTATAAAAGAAATATTAGACGCAGCAGGTTCGCGTTTTCAAATGCATGATCCCACTACTTGGCCCGAGCAGTCGGCATTGGCTAGGGATGGCAAATGGGATGAATTGAAAAAGTGGCAAGACGAATTGAATAAAGGTAAGTCTTAATGTTCAACCAATTTTATAGTAAACAAAAACGAGGGCTTGCCCTCGTTTTTGTTTAAATTGCGAATTAATTAAATTTTCTTATGGACATTAAGTTAAAATCAAAACTTAGTAAGATTACTACTTTCGTATTTGACGTGGATGGGGTTTTTACTGATGCGACACTTCTAGTGGGTGTAAACGATGTCCAACGTGTATTTAATGTCAGAGATGGCTATGCGGTACAGATCGCAATAAAATCAGGCTATGACATGGCCGTTATTTCAGGTGGTAAGCAAAATAGTATTGCAACTCGGCTGAGAGGTTTGGGAATACAAGATATTTACCTGTCTGTAGGTACTGACCAAAAATTAACAACCTTGAAGCAGTACATAATAGAAAAAGGAAAAACAGAACAAGAAATCTTATTCATTGGAGACGATATTCCTGATTACTTAGTGATGAATTCGACGAAGGTATTGGCTTGTTGCCCTGCAGATGCCATAGAGGAAGTCTTAGAGGTAAGTGATTACATTTCTCCTATTAGTGGAGGAAAAGGAGCCGTTAGAGATGTTATAGAGCTGGTGATGAAAGCTCAAGGAAAATGGATGAAGGTTTTTTAAGATTCTTTTTTAAAGGATAAATAAACGCCATTGGTCCAGCCAAAACCGTCTTGATTGGGATACTCTCCACCTCCGGTTTCTTCGTCCAAACTCGCAACGTTGTATTTCTCAGTAAACTTTCCGCTTTTATAAAATGTTGATTCGTTGAGTTTTATCCAATTGGTTTTTATTTGATCTGCTAATTTTTTGAATCCATAGTTTTTTAGTCCCACAAAAGCTATCCATTGAAGAGGTGCCCAGCCATTTGGGGCATCCCACTGCTGTCCACTTTCAGAGGTGGTAGTTAATAATCCCCCAGTTTTCAAAAAACTACTTTCTAATAATTTTGCAACGGATTCTGCTTGAACACTATTTGCCAAATTAAAATAAAGTGGAAAAACTCCTGCCAGAGAGAGGTTTTGACGAACAAAGTTTTTAACCAAATCAAAGTCACAAAAAAACTTTTGTTCCTCATTCCAAAAGTATTTCTCGATTGCTCTTTTTCGATTTGTAGCTTTTTCTAGATAAGAATTACCTTCAGTGGGGTGAATCTTTGCCAGTTGTGTTTCTAAAAAATACAAAAGGCAATTTAAATCAACCGGGATAATATTCGTTGTATTTATACTTCCCAAATCATGGTCTTTTTCCAGCCATCTACTGCTAAAATCCCAGCCAGACTCACAAGCTGCCCTGATGTTTCTATATAATTCATCTGGATTTTGATGAGATTTTTTAGCAAGCTCGATGTCCTCAAAGTAAGATTCTGGCCTTGGCGTAGAGTCTGTGTCATCATATCGATTCAATATTGCACCGTCAGGCATTACAACAGATCTATTTGTCATCCAAAAAGTGTATTCTTTTTCTAATTGACTTAAGAAATCAATTGGCTTCTGAGAAGTGTCAAAATCGTTCAACATATCCAACATCAAGCTAAAAAAAGGAGGTTGGCTCCTACTCAAAAAGTAGGTTCTATTGCCATTTGGTATAAATCCGAACTGATCTATTAGAAAGGCAAAGTTTTTAATCATACCAATGACCAAATCATTTTTTTTTGAAATGATAAGCCCCAACATCGTAAAATAACTGTCCCAATAGTAAGTTTCCTGAAATCGGCCACCAGGTACCACAAAGTCGTTTGGAAGTGATATATAGGTAGAGTTTAGAACTTTAGGCTCAGTTTTTTTTGTTAAATGATTCCATAAATTATGGATGTGTTGTTCAGGGTTATCAAAATGCTCTGTTACGAAAGTTTCATTTTTTGGTATTACACTCCGGAAGTTCCTCGAAACAAATTCAGAAAGGTTGAAGTTTTCATTATTTTGTTCTTTGTCAAAATCTTTAGCTATATCTTCTATTTTTCTGAGTGCTACCATGTCAGGAAACGATTTTGAATCTTCAAATATTCCTGAAAGCTGAACAGCTTCAAAAAGTGCTTTTTGCCCAACTATTGTTTCCATTAAAAGGTTTGATTTTTAGTCTGCTTTTTTATGATGGCTTGTATTCTAAGCACAAATACAATCAAAAGGATAATCGGAATAAATAAAAAGTAGAAGGCATTCACCCCACCCATAATTTCAAAGAGCGTTCCCACAATTCTTGACCCCAGTGTGCCTCCCAATGCCGAAAATATGATAATCAAGCCGGACATGGAAGAATGGAGTTTTTTGGGTAAACTGCTCAAAACAGCTGAATTTAATAATGGATATATGGGGGCTATAAACAGGCCGATTAGGGGTAAAACAAAACCCAGAAAGGGTACTTCTGAAAGTGAACTAATAATTTTTACTTCCTTGCCGCTAATTTTTAGCTGCGGAAGAACAAAAAATAATATCAAAATAGAAACCACTGAGCAAACAATTACAATTACTACCCAAGAGATTTTTTTTGCAACCATTCCCGCTAAAAATCTTCCTAAAGCCAATGAAACTGCTAAAATGGAAGCCATTTGAACACTTAATTTTTCTGAGAAGGCAAATATTTTTTGATTGAAACGAGGAAGCCAAGTCATGATACCTTGTTCTATCATTACAAAAAAGAATGCAGAAGCGACAAAAACCAATACCAAAGGAAGAATTATTAATTTGAAAGAGGCTTGGAGGTCTTCTATTATTGAAGTTTCATCACTTGAATTTTCTTTGGGGATTTCTGAAAATATTAAAAAAACAAATGAAAGGAATATCAAACCGCACAGCACCAAATAGACGTTTAACCATTGGTTTATGTCTGTTTCACTATAAAAGTAGGGGAATAAGAAATAAGCAGTAGCAATACCTATCATAAAAAAGCCTTCAATTGAACTCATAAATGCGGTGTGTTCTTTTTGTGAATTAGTTATTTCTCCAATTAGGCTATAAACCGAAAGTTTAATAAGTGCAAAACTAACTCCAATGCTCAAAAACAATAACTTGGCACTTAGAAACGAATTACCCAAGTACATGCCTATACAGCCAAAGAAAACTATCATAAGACCAATTTGCATGGCTTTTTTGTACCCAAGTTTCGGTAAAAAAGAAGCAATCAACAAAGAAACCAAGGCAATGGGCAAGTCTTTAAAAGCTTCTAAAACAGATGCGTTGCTTTCTGTTATTTTATATACATTGATGGATTTCGAAATGACAATTCCTACACTATTGAGTAAAATTGCAAAAACAAAGTAGTTTAGAAAAAGAGAAGCCTTGAGTTTCCAATTATTCATGGTTTGGAGCTGTTTAGAAAAAAATAAAGCGAATCAAAATGATTCGCTCTAATATTTATCATAGGTTAATTCTTTGAAAGTATGTTTATTTAATGCAAAATAATGGCAAAATATGTATATATTTTATCAATATTTTATCTAATATTTGCACTGTATTAATATTATCGTGATTTGATTCCTTTAGAAAGAATATCGCCAGATCCTGAGTCATCTATTAAGATTTTGTATCACCATGTGATGCCCGATGTTTTTTTGTGGAATTACCATTATCATCCTGAATTCGAGTTGGTTTTTGTCTTTGATGGTATTGGTAGGCGACACGTGGGTAATCATGTCAGTTATTATGAAAACGGTGATCTGGTTTTGATTGGTTCAAATCTACCCCATTCTGGTTTTGGATATGGGGCTCTTGGTAAACATGAGGAACTGGTTATTCAATTTAAGCGAGAATTTGTTCCAGAAATTACAGAGTTTGAGATAGTTACTCAGCTATTGAAAAAAGCCCAGTATGGCGTTTCATTTTCAAAATCAATAAAAAAAAGATTAGAAGGCGATTTTAGAAAAATAAAATCAATGGAGCCTTTTGAAAAATATATATGCTTGCTTAATATTTTAAAGAAGCTTGCAATTGAATCGGAATATCAAATTCTCAACAGTACGCAATATCAAACAAGCGATTTTGCAAAAGATCAGAATAGAGTTTTGAAGATATTTCAATTTGTGGAAAAAAACTATGCGAATGAAATTAATTCTCAGGAGGTTGCTGAACTAAGCAATTTGACTTTGCCTGCTTTTTGTAATTATTTTAAAAAGAATTTAGGTGTATCTTTTACCGATTTTCTAAACGAATATCGTATAAACCAAGCCTGTATTCAGCTTACCGAAGGGCAGAGTGTTTCCAATGTGGCTTTTCTTTGTGGCTTTAATTCTCTTTCCTATTTTAGTAGGACATTCAAACAATTCAAGAATATTTCTCCAAGCGAATTCCAGAATAAGGTTTTCGAAAAAAAAGAGAGAAGGTAATTCTCCCCTCTTTTTATAAAAATCAATATCGTTTTTTGTTAAAGCTTTTCTAGATTTTTCTTGAATTTGCCTGAAACTTTTACCATTTCGTTTACCCTTGCTATGGCTATATCATATCCTCGTGCAGAACCACTTATTTTTTGGATGGCATTGGTATTGAGCATAATGTTTTCAGAAAATTTCACAAACTGGGCGTGTTCACTGAGTTCATTCAACACCTGTTTACTATCAATAGTGATTACCGATTTGTCTATACCAAAAGGATTCTGATAGAAAAACTCTGATGTATTTCCATCAATTTTTGCATAAATCAGTTGGTTTGGGATAAGGCTTAATTTCTCGTTATTTCCTTTGAATACCAGTATTTTCAAAGGGTTGTCCGAATTCACAACACTTTTGTTTTTAAGGTCTGAGTTGAGGTTTTCGGCTTTCCTTTTATATTTTGAGTCGTGCATCGTTTCTTGCACAAAAATAAAAAGTACTAAAGGGATGATGGTAAATGCAAACCATACCAATCCATCAATTGGGAAACTTATTGTGCCTACATTTTTAGAGGCTAAAAAGTAAGATAACCCTAGACTAATCATGATGGACATCAAAAGAGATTGTATAAGCTGCTTTGAGCCATTCCAATGGTGTTCGTCGTAAAATGATTTAGCAACAAACGGAAATACAAATTGGCAGACCAGCATCGAAGCAAATGCTATTACGCCACAAATTATTAAAATCATCATTTTCTCAGACTCTTGGATTTCTTTTATTCCAAAAGGCTGAAATACGAAAAGTACTACAAAAACGCCAACAGCTATAGCCACAGAATGCATTAAACCCCTGAAACTCATTGAAGAAGAATGGTATGGTTTTTTGAATTTATTCAAAAACGCATTCACAAGATTTGCGATACCACGAAATATAGATGCAATAAATGATGCAATTGAGCTAAGAATATTTTTTAAAAAAGACATTTTACTAGGATATTAATATGATATTAGGAAATTTCAAAAACTATACCACAAATCTTTTAACCAAAAATTTGTTAATGGTAATGTTAAAAATGTTAAAATTATTATGTTTTTTTGTCTTTCTAACGTATTTCACAATAATAATTTAATTAATAATCAATTCATTTATGAGAATCAGTTCAAAAATAGCACTTACTCTATTAGTATTCAATATTTTAACAGTTTTAACAAGCCATGCACAAACACTTAAAACATCTTTAGATTCTCTTAGTTATGCAATTGGAGTTAATGTTGGAGATAATTTAAGAAATCAAAAATTAAATGTAAATCCAGATATTATGGCAAAAGCAATTAAAGATGCGATTGCAAATAATAAAAGTGTAATGACTTCTGAGGCCTCTGGAGCTTTTATTCAAAATTATTTCCAAAACCAAGCTATGAAAGCTGGAAATGAAAACAAAGTAAAAAGTGATGCATTTTTGGCCCAAAACAAAACCAAGCCGGGTATTCAAACCACTGCTTCAGGCTTACAATATAAAGTGATAACTGCCGGAACAGGAGCAAAGGCTCTAGAAACTGACAAAGTAAAAGTTCATTATCATGGCACACTTATAGACGGTACAGTTTTTGATAGTTCAGTGAATAGGGGTGAACCAGCGACATTTGGTGTAACTCAAGTAATAAAAGGGTGGATTGAAGCGTTGCAGATGATGCCGGCTGGTTCTAAATGGACACTCTATATTCCTTCTGATTTGGCTTATGGACCTCAAGGACCGCCATCTATTGGTCCAAATCAGGCTCTAATTTTTGATGTAGAATTGATTGAAATCGTTAAATAGTTTCTGTTAAATAAGAAACAAACACAAGTTATGAAAATGAAAAAAAGCTTATTGATTACTTTTTTGGGACTTTCGAGTTTCTTGGCCTTTTCTCAAACAGAAACGCCTAAGTACAGTTATGACCCGCTTCAGCCTTCGGCTTCGCATTCTAAAGTTCAAGCATTTGTCACGCAATTCTTGAATAATTATCACTATAGAAAGTTCGTTTTGGATGATTCGTTATCATCAAAAATATGGTCGAGCTTCATTGATAATGTCGATGGATCTAAGGCTTATTTTACAAAATCTGAAATAGAATCTTTCGAAAAGTATAGATTTAGCATTGACGAAGCCATGCTTTCTGGAGAATTGGACGCCCCTTTTGAAGTTTTCAATGCCTATAGATTGAAATACAAAAACAGACATGCCTATATCAAAGCATTTTTGAAAAAACCTATGGATTTCACGACCAACGATACCTATGAGGTTAATCGTACTACCTCTCCATGGGCGAAAGACGAGAAAGAATTAGACAAAGTTTGGGACAAAATCATATTGAGCCAAGCATTGGGCCTTAAACTTAGCGGAAGTACTGACAGTGCAATAGTGGCTACTTTGAGTAAACGTTACGACATGTACGAGTCTAGAGTTGTTAAATGGAGAGCAGAGGATATTTTTCAGACCTTTATGAATTCTTTCACAGAAATCATCGATCCACATACTTCCTATATGATTCCTAGCAGTGCAGCTCAGTTTAATATAGAAATGAGTCAATCTTTGGAAGGAATCGGAGCAACGCTTAGAAACGAAGGTGACTATGTGATGATTGTGGATGTAGTTCCTGGTGGGCCATTGTTTAAAAGTGGACAAGGAAGTAAAAATGATTACATCGTAGGTGTTGCACAAGGCGACGAAGGTGAATTTCAAGATATCATTGGATGGTTGACCGACGATGCCGTGAAGTTAATTAGAGGTAAAAAAGGAACAGTTGTAAGACTTAAACTTTTGTCTTCTGATGCTCCTACAGGAACAGAACCTAAACTTTTGAGAATTGTTAGAGAGAAAATTAAACTAGAAGAGGCCGTTGCTCAAGGCGAAATCATTGATATTAAGCACGATAAAAAAGAATTCAAAATAGGAGTAATTGACATACCTATGTTCTACCGTGATTTTGAAGATGCTCGTAAAGGTGGAGATTTTCAAAGTACCACCAAAGATGTGAAGAAATTCCTTTTAGATTTTGAAGAGAAAGGCGTAGACGGCGTTTTAATAGACCTAAGAAACAATGGCGGCGGTTCGCTAACAGAAGCCATCAACCTTTCGGGTTTGTTTATTCCTGATGGTCCAGTGGTTCAACGAAGAACGGGTCGTGGTAAAGTTGACGTAGAATCAGACACTGACAAAGAAACTGTTTATGCAGGTCCATTGATGATTCTTCAAAACAGATTCAGTGCATCGGCTTCTGAGATTTTTGCTGGAGCCATTCAAGATTACAAAAGAGGTGTAATCGTAGGTGAACGATCGTATGGTAAAGGAACTGTTCAGCAGTTGGTTGACCTTGATCAGTTTTTGAATTCCCCACGTCAAGCTTCGAGAGGAAAGGATAATGGAGTTTCTACAGGCGTTGGTTTTGAAGCGAAAGAGCGTTTTGGTCAATTGAAACTTACCACTGAAAAATTTTACCGTATCACTGGTAATAGTACGCAGTTGAAAGGTGTGGAGCCTGATTTGACTTTGCCGTCACCTTTTAATGCGGACGAAATGGGAGAAAGTTCGCAGCCAACCGCACTTCCTTATGATGAGGTAGAAGAGGCTAGTTTTGTGAAAACAAACAATATCAACGAAAAGATCATTAGCAAGTTAGATTCGAAATTTCAGTCACGTTTAAAAAGCGACGAAGCCTTGAAAGAGCTTGTGATAGACTTGGAAGAATACAAATCACAGAAAGATAAAAAGGAGTATTCGTTAAATTATGAACTTCGCAAAAAGGAAAAAGAAGAAAACGAAAGCAACAGAAAGGCTGTAAAGAAAACGACTAAGTCAAGTGGAAAAAGTGACAAGGAAGAAGATTTGTACTTGACAGAAACTGAAAAGATTCTTTGTGATTTGATTGGTTTGTTGAAGTGATATATTTAAGCTTTTAGATGATTTTAATACAAAAAAGCCTGCGGAAGCGGGCTTTTTTTATTGCCCAAAGTCTTTGTAACAGCATTCAGCTATTTTACCTAAGATAGTTTCGGCTTGTTCAAGGCTCTCAAAGTTTTCTATGAACACCGTAAGTATCAAAATATTTTTGGAGAAAATGATACCGGCATCCCCACGCACATAGTCCAAGGTGCCTGTTTTGTGAGCAATGAGTACAGTTACTGGGAGGTTTCTCGGAATAGTCGTTCTGTCCTCACAAGCCAACAAAATCTCCATGGCTTTTTTACCAGATTTTTTAGAGAGCAATTGCTTGTTCAAAAGTTTAAGTAACAAACCATTGATGTCTTCACAGGAGGTGAAATTTTGTTTTCCTGCCTTGATGGCCTCAAAATCCATCATTTTTCTATTGAGCTTGGTGTTGGTTAATCCCCAGTTATTTATGTCCTCTTGAATTTGCTCAGAACCAATTTTTTCTATCAGAATATTGGTGGAGGTGTTGTCACTAACACTTATCATTTTTTGTGCTAAATGATTATAAGTGAATTTATGAAAAGGAACTTCAAATTGCAGGTCGCCAGATCCTCCAACGATATCTTCAGGTCGTAAAGTGTATTTTGTTTTCAGTTTGATATTTTTTTTATCTACTTCTTGCAATAGTGATAGCAAAATCGGGATTTTTATAACACTTGCACTCGGCACTATTTTTTGACTGTTTTTTTCAAAAAGCAGCTTTCCACTTTGATTTTGAAGTTTCATAGACACCATTATCTCAGGATCAAGTTCTTTGAGGTATTTTTCCAAAGATTGGGCATTTGTAGAAATTTTAATGGCCATTATCAAAACTGTAGTGAGTGCAATTAGAAATTTCATTTACTGTTTTTTTAATATTAAAATTAACAAATAGACTTAAGATTTTGATTGGTATCTACTTTTATTCTAAATAAGTGTGATTTTTGGAATTTTAAGAATTAGACGAGGTTATTTGTTTATTATTTTAAGGTACGAATTAGAAAATTTTTGCTTAGGGTTGGAGTTACAAGTTCATGCAGAAAGTATAATTAATTTCTCTGAAGCTTTGTATGAATAATTCAGATTGCCATTCTAGTGTTGTTATGAGTTTCCAACAGACCTGTAATCGATGAAAAATATTTCCACCAAAAACCAAAAATTAAAATCGCAGAAATACAAATAAAAAGGGATTTCTACTTCGTCCGCTCAATAGTAAACTGCACCAGGTTTTTAAGAGAGTTTTTGTGGGCGGATTCGGGGAAGGAGTCTAGGATGTCGTAGGCTTGATTAACGAAATTTTGCATGATTTTTTTGGTGTAATCTATTCCACCTGAGCTTCTTACAAAATCAATTACTTCCAGCACCTTGTTGGGCTTGTCTGATTCGTTTTTGATAAGGTTGATGATTTTTCGTTTGGTAAACCAACCGGTGTTGTTCAGTGCAAAAATTAAGGGCAAAGTCATCTTTTTTTCTTTGATATCTATGCCCGTAGGCTTGCCAATTTCGTCTGTACCAAAGTCAAACAAGTCGTCTTTTATCTGAAACGCCATGCCTATTTTTTCGCCCAAAAGTCTTGCTTTTTCAACCATGGTTTCGTCGGCACCCGTGGAGGCTGCACCCACAGCACAGCAAGAAGCTATCAGTGAGGCTGTTTTTTTGCGGATAACATCAAAATAGATTTCTTCGGTGATGTCAAGTTTTCTGGCTTTTTCTATTTGTAGGAGTTCGCCCTCGCTCATTTCCTTTACGGCATTGTTTACAATCTCCATCAGGTTGTAATCTTTGTGTTTCAGGCTGAGGTCTAGTCCTTTGCTGAGTAGAAAATCGCCTACCAATACAGCAATTTTATTTTTCCAAAGGGCATTTATGGAGAAAAAGCCTCTGCGGTAGTTGGAGTCGTCCACCACGTCGTCGTGTACGAGCGATGCGGTGTGTACAAGTTCTATTAGAGCCGCTCCTCGGTAGGTAGAATCAGCGATTTGGCCCACCGTGCCGGCAGTCAGAAACACGAACATGGGTCTTATTTGCTTCCCTTTTCGGTGAATGATGTACTTCATGATTTGGTCAAGAAGCATCACATTCGTTTTCATAGAATTTCTGAATTTCTTCTCGAAACTATTCATCTCCTCTATGATGGGAGCCTGTATTTCATCAATTGAAATGGCCATTTATGATTCTGTTACTAATTGGTAACAGAGGAGTTTACAGGTTGTTTAAAATTGAGCAAATTTATTTATTAATAAAACAATTACCTAATTGCGATTAAGATTAATGAATGCAATATTGTATTATTTCAATTTTTTAAGCCTGAAATGTTATTTTTTTGTTTATTAATTGAGAGAATATTTTGGAATTGGCTCAAGTATATTTTATTTTGCACAAATTATATATTAGTAATCAATCCATTACACAAAAGATTTTTTCCTGACAAATTTAGCGAACAAATAGGCCCGACAAATTAGTCGGGTTTTATTTTTTAAATTAAAATTATTCAGGCTCAAAAATGAGCCGTATTTTTGCAAAATGATTAAACCAGAGATTTCAATTATAAAATACAATGCAGGAAATATCATGTCTGTGATAATAGCCCTGGAGCGTATCGGTGCTAGTTATGAATTGACAGATGACCCTGAGAAGATACAAAATGCCAACAAAATCATTTTTCCAGGTGTAGGAGAGGCTGGTTCGGCCATGAAAAGTTTGATTGAAACTGGTTTGGATAAACTTATTCCTACTCTGAAACAGCCTTTTTTGGGTACTTGCGTAGGTATGCAATTGCTTTGTGAAACTTCTGAGGAAAGCGATACCCGATGCCTTGGTGTATTTGATATTCCGATTTTGAAATTTCCAAAAACACAAGGTTTTAAAATTCCTCAAACAGGCTGGAATAATATTTATGATTTGCAAACTCCTATTTGTGCGTCTGTTATTGAAAATTCTTATGTGTATTATAATCACGGATATTATGCTCCACTTTCAAAATACACAGTTGCTAAAACCGATTATGTTTTGGAATATTCAGCTATTTTACAAAAAGACAATTTCTTCGCCTGTCAGTTTCATTCTGAAATCAGCGGCGAGGTAGGACAACAAATATTTAAAAACTTTCTAGCTTTATGATACAGGTAATTCCAGCTATAGATATTATTGATGGTAAGTGTGTTAGGCTCACCCAGGGTGATTATGAACAAAAGAAAATATACAACGAAGACCCCTCAGAAGTAGCCAAAGAGTTTGAAGATGCTGGCATTAAAAGACTACACTTGGTTGACTTAGACGGTGCCAAAGAGAAGCGGATTATCAACCACAAAGTTTTGGAGAAGATTGCCAATTCTACCAAGTTAATTATTGATTTCGGAGGTGGAATTCAGTCTGATGAGGATATCCAAAAAGCATTTGATTTTGGGGCAAAAATGATTACCGGAGGAAGTATAGCCGTAAAAAACCAAGAAATGTTTCTGGGTTGGTTGGAAAAATTTGGACCAGAAAAAATCATTCTTGGAGCAGATGCCAAAGACGAAATGATAGCTATTTCTGGATGGCAAGAATCTACAAAGGTTTCGGTTTATGATTTTATTGAAGAATACCTCAAAAAAGGCATAAAATACACCATAAGTACTGACGTGGCCAAAGATGGGCTAATGCAAGGGCCGTCTTTTGAGCTTTATGAAAAAATGCAGGCGAGGTTTTCTGATTTAAAAATTATAGCCAGTGGTGGTGTAAGTGAGATGAAAGATTTAGAAAAACTAAATGACCAAGGGGTGTTTGGTGTGATTGTAGGTAAGGCCATTTATGAAGGAAAAATTGGTTTGAAAGAGCTGGAGAAATTTATATGTTAACTAAAAGAATTATACCTTGTTTGGATATCAAAGAAGGCCGAACTGTAAAAGGAACCAATTTTGTGGATCTTCGTGATGCCGGTGATCCAGTGGAACTGGCGGCTATTTACGCCCAGCAAGGTGCCGATGAATTGGTATTTTTGGACATTACCGCCACTGTAGAAGAACGAAAAACTTTGCTGGATTTGGTAAACAAAGTGGCTCACGCAGTCAATATTCCTTTTACTGTCGGTGGTGGCATTGGCAGTATTTCAGATGTGTCCAAACTATTAAATGCGGGGGCTGACAAAGTGTCTATAAATTCATCAGCCGTTAAAAATCCGCAATTGATTTATGAATTGGCCAAGGAGTTTGGTAGTCAATGTATTGTGGTGGCCATAGATACTCGCTTTGTAGAGGGCGAAGATATTGTGCATACACATGGTGGCAGAAAACCAACAGAATTGCGTACCCGCCAATGGGTGAAACAGGTAGAGGACTTGGGAGCTGGAGAAATTTTGCTCACTTCTATGGATGCAGACGGTACAAAAAACGGTTTTGCACTAAATATCACCTCATTCGTGTCTGAAAATTTGCATATTCCAGTAATAGCCTCTGGTGGTGCTGGAAATATGGAGCACTTTTATGAAGTTTTTACGGCTGGAAAAGCCGACGCAGGCTTAGCCGCAAGTATTTTTCATTTTAGAGAGATTCCGATTCCTGACTTAAAACATTATTTGTCTGAAAAGGGAATTCCTATGAGAATTGTTTGACAAAAATCAACAATAAATACCTATAAATCGGATTATTGTCAAAATTTATCTGGTTTAAATTTTCGTTTGTATATTTACCTTTACTAAAGTCTGCCATTTTGCCATGAAATCCTATGGTGGCATAAGGTTTGACTAACAGAACTGTACCTTTTAGAAATAAAACAGTCAAATATTGAGTTTGACATATCATACATGCTAGATTTCGAAAATTTTAATAATATAGGTCTTTCAGGAAAAAATATTGAAAGTGTGGAGATGATTGAGATTGCTCCGCCTGACGAGGTCATGGAAGATGATAATAACTTACCTGAATTTCTTCCAATTTTACCACTTAGAAATACCGTTTTGTTTCCTGGAATCGTAATTCCTGTAACAGTAACTCGCACCAAAGGCACTAAGCTGGTAAAAAAAGCTTACAAAGGAGATAAAACACTGGGAATAATTTCTCAGGTCCGTCAAACGAATGATGAACCTTCCGAAGACGATCTTTACAAAGTAGGGACCATTGCTCATATCATAAAAATGATTGTTCTGCCAGATGGTAACGTAACCATTATTTTGCAAGGTAGAAGAAGGTTTAAAGTGGAGGAGTTTACCAAAACCGACCCCCATTTGATGGCCAAGGTTACTTATATCGAGGATCATTTTCCCAATCCAAAGAAAAAGGAAACCAAAGCCTTGATATCCAGCCTTAAAGAAGCAGCCTTGAATATCCTTAATCTCAATCCCGAGATTCCAAGAGATGCTCAGATTGCTATAAATAACATAGACACACCTAATTTTTTAACACATTTTCTTTCTTCCAATCTCAACATTGGCATTTCTGATAAGCAGTTGCTTTTAGAAACATTTGATGGCTACGAGCAAGCTACCAAGCTACTCGAACACATGATGAAGGAAGTGCAAGTGCTTGAAATAAAGAAAGATATACAAAGTAAAGCCTCGTCGGACATAGATCAGCAACAGAAAGAATACTACCTTCGTCAACAAATAAAAGTGCTTCAGGAAGAGCTTGGAATGGATTCTCCCGACCAAGAAGTGGAGAAGCTACGTGCCAAAGGGGCTAAGAAAAAATGGTCGCCAGAGATTAATGAGCATTTTAATAAAGAACTCAATAAAATCATGCGTATGAACTCAATGGCACCAGAATATGGTGTTTCGGTAGGATACGCAGAATTGTTGGTGGATTTACCTTGGAACGAATACAGCAAAGATAATTTCTCTTTAGCGAGGGCGAAAAGAATACTTGATGGTGACCACTTTGGGTTGACTAAAGTGAAAGAGAGAATTCTTGAATACTTGGCCGTGCTGAAACTCCGTAACGACATGAAGGCTCCTTTACTTTGCCTTTATGGCCCTCCTGGAGTTGGAAAAACGTCTTTGGGTAAATCCATAGCAAAGGCCTTGGGTAGAGAATATGTAAGAATGGCCTTGGGCGGTGTGCATGATGAGGCCGAAATTCGTGGACATAGAAAAACCTATATAGGTGCCATGCCCGGAAAAATCATCAATAATATTCAGAAAGCTAAGAAAAGTAATCCTGTATTTATCTTGGATGAAATTGATAAAATTTCAAGAGACCACCGAGGCGATCCGTCTAGTGCATTGCTGGAAGTGCTTGATCCTGAGCAAAATAGTGCTTTCAAAGATAATTATCTAGAAGTAGATTATGACCTTTCGAAGGTGTTGTTTGTAGCCACAGCAAATGCTTTGGACACCATTCAGCCTGCTTTGAGAGACAGAATGGAAATTATCGAATTGAGTGGATATACAGTAGAAGAGAAAGTGGAGATTGCTAAGAGACATTTGTTGCCAAAACAAATTGAGCTTCACGGACTTACCCCGGGTATGTTTAAAATCACAAATGGGGCCATAGTTAAGCTTATAGAGGGTTACACCAGAGAGTCTGGAGTAAGGAGCTTAGAACATAAATTGGGCAGTTTGGTTAGAAAAATTGCCAAGTTTGTGGCCATGGAGGAGGAATACAATCCAAATGTCAAAGAAGCTGATGTGGAAAGATTATTGGGTCAGCCTATATTTGACAAAGATTTATATGAAGGGAATGACCTAGCAGGTGTAGTGACTGGCTTGGCTTGGACGCCTGTTGGAGGTGATATTTTGTTCATTGAGTCTAATTTGAGCAGGGGCAAAGGAGCTCTGACACTTTCTGGCCAACTTGGCGATGTAATGAAGGAATCTGCTGTAACGGCACTTTCATATTTGAAATCTCACGCTGAAGACTTAGGAATTGATTACAGAGTTTTTGGGAATTATGACTTGCATATACACGTTCCGCAGGGAGCTGTTCCAAAAGACGGTCCATCTGCTGGTATCACGATGTTGGTTTCTATGGCCTCTATTTTTACCCAAAGAAAAATAAAGAAAGATATTGCCATGACTGGCGAAACCACTTTAAGAGGAAAAGTATTGCCAGTGGGAGGAATAAAGGAGAAAATATTGGCCGCAAAAAGAGCCAATATCAAGGAAATAGTGATGTGCTATAAAAACCAGAAAGATGTAGAAGAAATAGGAGAGGAGTACACCAAAGGTTTAACTTTCCATTATGTTAACTACGTCGAGGAGGTTTTGGAAATAGCACTTCTTGACGAGAAGGTGAAGAAACCGATAGTCTTCAGTTTTCCAGAGGAAACTAAGAAAGAATTAGTATAATTAAAAGGCCGATAGGCCTTTTTTTATTGAGTTTCAAAAAAGTATTTTCCGTTATTTGTTCCTAAAAAAGCTTCAAAAGGAATTTCTTCTTGTTTAATAAAACCACTCGTTGGCAAAGTTTTTTCTGCCACCATTTCTACCACAGCGGCTATAGAGGCAGCTGTAGTCCAAGAAATGGCTCTCCAGTGTTCTCCATCTATAACTATGGGTTGAAAAGGTCGGTAATATTCTTCACGCTTGATTTTGTCGTTTTTCCAGCCTTCTACTACCGCATAAACATAGACCACGTCTTCTTGCACAGGTGGTTTGGCGTTTGTAAGGATTTGCTCTAGTTGTTGTCGGTCGTCTTTCATGATTAATTCATAGAGCAAGAATTTCATGAGTTTACAATGGCCGGGATACCGCATGGTTTTATAGTTCAAGGTATCCACTTTTCCTTCGTAAGTCTCGCACATAGTTCCAAGTCCTCCTGAGGTACTAAATGCTTCAAATTCCTCTCCGCCGATATATATTTTCTCTAGTCCGTCAAGAGCTGGTACCATCTTCTTTTTACCGTTATGAATCACCTCGCAGTCGTTGATGTACTCGTTGATAACTCCTGCAGGTGACCACGTAAACGAATATCCCAGAAGACCGTTTGGGAATTGTGGCAAAGCACCTACTCGCAGTTCAATGTCTCGAATTTTGTCGAATCTTTTGCACAAGTCTGCACCCACAATACCTATAAAACCCGGGGCTAAGCCACACTGAGGTGCCATCACCGCTTGAGCTGTTTCTGCCATTTGCCTGATGGCTTGGGTAGTAGGAACGTCCTCTGTGAGATCAAAATAGTGAATGGCATTTTTATGACATATTTGTGCGATGGGTAGATTTAAGAAAAATGGCATGCAAGAAACTACCGCCTCAAATGTCGGGATGGTTTTTTCTAAAAAGGCAACATCCGAACAATCTCCTTGAATAACTTCGAAAGGGAGTGCCAAGTCATAATGTGGCGGATTTTTGTCTAAACCTGTTACTTTGAATCTTTTGTTGAGTAATATCCCCACCAAAGAGCCTACTTTTCCCATGCCAATAACAAGGATTTTTGACCCATCTCTGAAAGTGTTCATGTTTTTTTTATTTATGTTGAAATGTAAATGCGACAGCTTTTAGCCAAAAAGACTTATGCTGAGAAATCAGGAACAAACGAGCAAGCACTACGCAGGTAGGCCAGTCGGGCGAGAAGGAAGTTTAAATCGGTAAACAATGTGATTCTGTTTTACGATTCTAATTTACAATTTAAATTTTAATAACGCCTTACTTTTTATAAACCTTTTAGTAAGATAGATTATATAGAAATGATTTAAAGGCTGATGGTTTGATAAAATAGAAAAAGAATAGTACGCTTATATACTTTGTGTCGCCTGCCAGCGGGGCCTTCATTTTTTTTCAAAAAAAAACGAAGCAAAAAAAAATGCACCCAGCAAACTCACACACTCAAAATTCTGTAAACTTCTCTTTCAAAATTAGAATTCTCAAAACAGAATTTTGATTGTGTTCAAACAGTGCTGGCTGTTAAAATGAAACATTTTTATTTATTTTTTACACAAAAAAAAGCGAAGAAATTCTCCACCTTCAGTTGATATTTTTGATAAAATTATACCGAAAAACTCTCTCCGCAGCCACAGGTACGGCTGGCGTTGGGGTTTTTGAATTGGAATCCTTTTCCATTTAAACCATCGCTGTAGTCCAGCTGCGTGCCAATTAGATACAAAAGGCTCTTTTTGTCCACAAATATTTTTACGCCTTGGTCTTCATATATATGATCGTTGGGCTGTTGTTCTGCATCAAAAGCTAGGTCGTACATCAATCCAGAGCATCCGCCACCTTCTACGGCAACTCTGATTCCATGGTTTTCGTTTTTACCTTCCTTGCTTTTTAATTCCAAAATTTTATTTTTTGCCTGCTCTGTTACCGTAATCATTTCGAAATTAATTTATATTTACTCCTATTAAAACTTTAAATATAAATCAAAAGTTTCATGGCGAGACAAATAAAGTCAAAAAGGATACTGGACAAAATATATGAATATCAAACCTTAGGGACAAATTTGCGATTTTATGATGCCATGCGAAGTGAGTTTAAAACCGGTGATTTGCTGTTTTTTTCGGGAGACCATTGGCTGTCTAGCTTGATTCGTTGGAGGAGTAAGTCGGCTTGGAGCCATGTCGGCATGGTGATCAGGATTGAGGAATTGGACAGAGTTTTCTTGATTGAAAGTGTGTTGGAAGTTGGTGTAAGAATGTTGCCTTTGTCATTCATTTACAAAGATTATGACGGAAGAAATAAACCCTATAAAGGCAGAGTAGCTTGGGCAAAGCATGAGCTTTTGGACAGCGACTTCGTAAAACAAAAAGCTGTCAAGGAGTTTTGTGTGGATAATCTCTCGAAACAATATGACCGAAAAGAATATTGGCGAATTCTTTGGAGAAGCTTTTGGGGATTTGATAATTTCTTTCATGACGAAAAATATACCTGTGCCGAATACATTTATGATGCATTCAAATATGCCAATATTGAACTTCCCAAAGAAAAAGGCGTTTTCATCAGTCCAGGTGCATTTTGGCGACAGAAAGAGTTGGAAATGAAGGCGATACTTATTTGAGAGTGAACATGCCTTTTCAGTTTTAAAATGTATTCTGATTCAATTTCTCATAATTAGCAATCATTTTTTTTGCTTGCTAATGTAAAGGTTAGAATTTATCATTTGGGAGAAAAGTCTAAAAGTTAAATTTTTTTTTGAAATATGCAGAGCTGTCGATATGATATAAAAGATAGTTTTCGAAATCCTCTAGGTCTAAATTTGTAAGCTTTTCTTTTTTTTTATTTAAACAATTAAAGGCTTTTTCAGATAAAAATATAGTAGCAGTGTCTCGCATGTAAAAAAAATCCAAACCATCCCAATTTTTAAGTTTCATTTCTTTTGATATAGTTTTTAAATTATTATCGCATTGGCCAGTAATAAGAAAACCGAAATAGTTTGTTTCAATTTCTTGAGGTTTATTTTCGATTTCAATTTCATATTTTTTCCAACCAGTTAGTCCACATTCCTCTATTGTTTTTATAAATTTCTCTGATACAAATGGAAGAATAACATGCATTCTTGTTAAGAAATCAGGCCATCTTTTACCAGAAATATGTTTCAGTTTTAAAGGCTTTTCTGGAGGTAAACCAGAAGTAAAAAACTCGATGGCCTTTTGATTTGAAATTTCATTATTAAATAAATATGCCACAGAATTATTCGCGTTTTTTGCTTCCAATCTATAGAATTTTTCCATATTATTATTTGATAGTTAGCATTGAAAGAAAAAATATTTAATCCTTCTATTCGAATGCTCCCTCTTTCATATTAGTGTATTTCAGTCTTAGACTTAAGTGAAATAGAATGCTATTTATTTAATTAATACTGTCTCACTCAATCATACAAAATATACTTCAACCTCATTTTTTTATATTCTGAAAGACCCGGTTCCCACGATTTTTGAATTTCTTCGGTGGTTTTTCCATCTTCTATTTGTTTTCTGAACTCATAAACACCGGCTAGAAAATCGATGTTTCCCATTTGTTTGCTTTGGGTTCTGTCAAAAAACTTGGCTTTATCTGGGTAGGCTTGGTAGAGGTCAATCATCCATTGGAGGTTGATTCGCTTGGTTTTTCTCAGATTTTTGATGTCATATTGCATCAAATCTATGCCGTAGCAGGTTTCGTTCATGTGCAGCGGCGACTCACTCATGCCTTGGATGCTTTTGGGTGTAAATTTGAAGGTATATTTGTCTTTTAGCAATGGAGCTCCCAAAACCGTAAAGGGCACTTGCGTGCCGCGGCCTTGGCTGAGAATGGTGCCTTCAAACATACAGGTGGTAGGATAAAGCATAATACTCTGTTGCGTATTGAGGTTGGGTGAAGGTTTTATGGGTAGGGTATACGACATATCGTGCTTATAATTAGCCACTTTTACGATTTCGAGCTTGCATTGTGCTTGGTTGGGCAGCCAACCTTCGCCGTTTATCATTTGGGCAAATTCAGCTACCGTCATGCCGTGGGCTATCGGAATCGGGAACTGTCCGATGCCTGATTTTAATCGCATGTCCATTATGGGACCGTCTATGAGGTAGCCGTTGGGATTGGGTCTGTCGAGAATCAAGAGCGTTTTGTTGTGCTCGGCACAGGCTTCCATTACATCTCGCAAAACATTGATGTAGGTGTAAAATCTACAGCCAACGTCTTGAATATCAAATATCATGAGGTCAACATTGGCTAGATCTTCGGCAGATGGTTTGCGTTTTTTGCCGTAAAGTGAAATGATTTTTATGCCGGTAGTTGGGTCCGTTTCATCACTGACTTTAGCACCGTTAGAAGCATTTCCTCTAAAGCCATGCTCAGGGCCGAAAACTTTTACGATGTCGATTCCCAATTTTTGCAGACTATCTACCAAGTGTCTTTTACCTATTATTGTGGTAGGATTGGCCAAAATCCCAACTCTTTTTCCTTTCAGAAGCGACAGATATTTGTCAGTTTGTTCTGCACCTGTTTTGATGGGTTCCGCTGCCGAATGGTAAATTTTCGGAGTACATTTAAAGCCAAGTGTAAAGGTCAATGCTACAAAAAACAAAAATAGGTGCGTTTTTTTCATAAAATGACAGCTATGAATTATGAGAAAGGATTTTGAAAAGCGTGACTATTGGTACTCCAATATGTCATCGATGAGGAATGAATGGCCTGATTTAATGACCTTTATGTCTCTTTTATA
>JAIPAJ010000188.1 GCA_021740125.1 Leadbetterella sp.
ATAAACTGTTCTATTAAACCCCTATCGCATAAATAAGCCCTCTAAAAGCCTGATTCATTTCGGGCTTTTTTCTTTATTATTCTATGTTCAAAGTATAAAATTTAGGATTATTCACCTACCTTCAAAATCTTGCCTTCAATAATCTAAAGAATTCGACAAAAAAGTTTCTATAATCAACCAAAAAATTGAGAGATCTGATAGCGGATTTTATTGTAAAGGCTGAAAAGAAGAACGCCAAAAAATGCCTTGATTATTAATTCTATTTTACGCTTTTTTTCAAAAAATTAACTTTAAGAAAACTGAGTTTGGTTTTAACCAAATATCGAGAATTCTTCTTAATAATCAATCAATGAAATTCTTTGAGAGCGGTGAAGATATTTTAAGAAACTCTTTAGTATCCGATTTGCCACGCCTACCCGAATTGAAAAATAAATAAGTCAATAATCTAACTACCATCTTAGCAAATCACCTCAATAAAACCCTCAAAACCACTACCTTTGTTTAATTCAAAAATATTTACCTTCAAACTATGAATATAGAAGATATTGAAAATATTGAGCTTACTTATTTGACATTAGAAGACTATCAGGAGCTCAAGGAAGCCATGGTTACGTCTTATCAAAGTATGCCCGATGCCTACTGGAAAGAACACCAGATCAAAGCTCTTCTCTTAAAATTCCCTGAAGGACAGGTAGTTATAAAAGTAAATGGTATGCTAGCAGGTTGTGCTTTATCCATTATCGTGGAATATGACAACTTCCCGGGCAATCACACTTATAAGCAAATTACGGGTAATTATACTTTCAACACCCATGCACCCAAAGGCAATGTACTCTATGGAATAGATGTATTCATAGTGCCAGATTTTAGGGGATTGCGACTGGGCCGTAGGCTGTACGATTACCGTAAAGAACTCTGCGAGAATCTGAATCTTCGAGGTATTGTCTTTGGTGGTCGAATTCCTAATTTCCATAAATATGCCGACACCCTTACACCCAAACAATACATACAGAAGGTCAAAACCAAGGAAATCCACGACCCCGTTTTAAGTTTCCAGATTTCTAACGATTTCCACCCAGTGAAGGTTTTGAAAGGATATTTGGAAGGTGATGAGGCCTCAAACGAATTTGCGGTACTTCTAGAATGGGACAATATCTATTATGAAAAACCTAATCTCAAAGCCACCAGTAACAAAAAAGTGGTGCGTCTGGGGCTTATTCAGTGGCAAATGCGACCTTATGAAACCGTTGAAGACCTCATGGAGCAAGCTGAGTTTTTCATAGATGCGGTGTCAGGTTACAGAGCGGATTTTGCACTATTTCCTGAGTTTTTCAATGCCCCGCTTATGGCTGAAAACAACCACCTTTCTGAGTCAGAAGCCATAAGAGAGCTGGCAAAACACACCGAAGCCATTGTATATAAATTCTCGGAGTTTTCTATTTCTTACAACATAAACATCATCTGTGGTAGTATGCCAGAAATCAAAGATGGCACCCTCTACAATGTTGGCTACTTGTGTCGCCGAGACGGAACCATAGAACGCTACGAAAAACTTCATGTAACGCCAGACGAGGTCAAAGTGTGGGGAATGGTAGGTGGCTCGGAGCTGAAAGCTTTTGATACCGATTGTGGTAAAATAGGTATTTTGATTTGTTATGATGTAGAATTTCCTGAATTAAGTAGGCTGTTGGCAGACGAAGGAATTGATATCTTGTTTGTACCGTTTTTGACCGATACCCAAAACGGCTACTCGCGTGTAAGGCATTGTGCACAAGCCCGAGCCATCGAAAACGAATGTTATGTAGCCATAGCAGGAAGTGTAGGCAACCTCCCAAAAGTTCACAACATGGATATACAGTTTGCCCAATCTATGGTATTTACACCTAGCGACTTTGCTTTTCCTTCCAACGGAATTAAAGCAGAGGCCACACCAAATGCAGAAATGATTCTTTTAGCAGATGTTGACCTAGACTTACTGAGAGAACTCAACAAAGCCGGAAGTGTAAGAAACCTCCAAGATCGCCGAAAAGACCTATTTGATTTGAAGAAAAAGACGCCTAAGAAATTGGCTTAGGTTTTTCTAAAAATTTATTCCAAAAGTATGTTAAGAAACAATATATAAATTTAAACCCAAAATAAATTTAGAAGCCAGCTAAAATATGAAAAGAGCTTTGTAAAAACAAAATCTGTATTTACAAAATAAAAGCCGGTGATTTTAAATTACTTAACAGGCAATGGAGCACCTACGGCAATTGCACAGTCATGTCCTGGCTGGCCATGAGCTGGATTTACCTTGGCGTTCGGCACACCAAAGTTTGGTGTAGTTGCCTGAACTGGAGCTGCGACCGGAGCTGAAGAAACAGAAAAATTTGGTGCAGTCGCTTGAATTGGTGCTGGTGCTGGAGCTGCCACCTTAGCTACAGAACCTTTCAAAGGAGCACCTACGGCTATTGCACAGTCATGTCCGGGTTGGCCATGAGCGGGATTTAAACGTACAGAACTTTTGGTAGCAGCCAAAGGACTCGAACTGGTATTTAATGGAGCACTCGATTTTAATGGAGCACTTAAATTCAGTGGAGTACTTGAATTTAATGGAGCACTAGAGTTGGCAAACTGTCCCGCTGGATTAAGACCTGACGGCGGCTGAATCGTGACAGTTGGTTGACTAGCACTTATCTCTGGGATAGCAGACAAGGGTGGCATATCTAAATTATTTTCCACTGATGAAGGTGCAGCATTTTCAATCACAGCAATTTGCTCAGAAGCGTTTTCAGAATTACAAGCAAGTAGTCCAAAAAACATAAAACTTGCGGCCAAAAGCGTACTTTTTTGATTTTTCATAAACTTTAATTAATTTCTATAAACACACCATTACAATAATTTAGCCAAATTTTTCAATTAGTAAATAATGATTACATAAAATAGGACATTCAATCTTGAAACTTTTAATTTCACAGATCAGCATTATCAAAGAGACTTGCTTTGGATGCTTCAACAAAATATTGGTTCAAATAAGACACATCTAATTTTCCAATGACCCAGAAGCAAAAAATATCAACCCTAGTAGTCTATTAAACAGCAACTTATATATTATTTTTCTAATAGGACCGTTCTAAAAAATTTACATAATGCAAGAAAGCTTGAATTCACAGCTGACATCTTGTTGCAAAAATGTAAAACTGTACGATTTGATTATTATGAAACCCAAGTTTTTAGAGTTGGTTACAGCCTAAAATTTGATTGAAAAATATAAATGTTAATTTGAATTAAAATCTACGACTTCTAATAGCTCTCTTATTTTTAGAGGTGATTATTTAAACTAAATACGATTCTGCGGTTATTAAGTAAAACGTAAAGTCCTAAAATGAGGTCATTAAAAATGATAAATGTATGGCTAAAAAAAGCAAAAAAGACAGCTTGGAGCTTTTCAAAGCCATGTGATTGCATGATGTGGGTAATAAAGAAATGATAAGAACCCAACCCACCTTGCGTTGGGAAAATCCAGCCTATGTTGGCCATTACTGCCAGTTCAACAGGTAGCTTAAAACCGATAAAATCTCTCGAAACAGAGCCTTTTAGAAGAAAGTAAAATATGGCAAAATAAGGTAACCAAATGGTCAAAGTGTATAAAAACAACAACCATTTATTCTCCACATTTTTTGTGGTCAATAATCCTATTTTAAAATGAGTTAATTGACTTTTTATCTCAGATATGACTATCTCCCAACGGTCATCAAAATAGGTTTTAAAGAAAAACCTACTTACAAAAAAAATCACTATCACACAGAGTAATATGGCGAAATAAAGCCTGTAATTCTGAAAAATGGATGTCTGAAACGAAAAACTCGAAAACATAAAGATGAAAAACAAACCAAAAACCACCAATCCATCCATCAATTTTTCAGCTATAATTGTTCCTAGGCATTCGCTAAAGGGAATTCCGCTCATTTTTCTTAGATAACTTGCCCTTACGAAAAAACTCGATTGCGGAATAATAAGATTAGCTGGATAACTCAATAACAACGCCGAAAATGCTTGTCCTCTTTTGATTTTATAGCCTAAAGGAGAAAAGAGGACCAACCACCGCAAGTTTCTAAACCAAGCAGAAAGCGACATACAAATACCTGCGAAGCCAACCATTTTTAAGTCAACTTTGGCAGTTTGTTTCATAAAATCCTTGTATTTCACGTCTCTCAAAACATAATACAGCAACAGCACAGAAATACTCAAAAAAACATAAGTCCAAATTTTCTTTTTCGTCATTTATACTTTATACAGCTATATCCAGCCCATTATAAACATTCTCATAAAGAGAAATGAGTTTTTCTCTGATGACGTTTTTATCAAATTGCTTAACTAAATCTGCCGATAAGTCTTTGGCGTGTTGCATAAATTGGCTGTCTTCAAAAACATTGGTAATCAACTTTGAAAATTCTTGGTTGTTTTTTGCTTTCAAATAATCCGATTCATATAGCATTTCATATTCGCTCAAGTCTCTAAACAAAACCGGCAAACCAGTGGCAGCGGCTTCTATGGGAGACAATGGGCTGTTTTCTTGATAGGATGGAAACAAGAAAACGTCAGCTGCAGCATAAAGAAATGGCATGTTTTCCAAATCAATTTGCCCAATAAATTTCACATTAGCAGGTGCTTCCTCTATTTTCTGATTGATCCGATGGACGCCTTCCGTTATGGCTCCAAAAGGCCTACTGCCAGCCCAAACAAAGTTAATATTTGGATGCATTTCGGCCAATTCAATGAAATCCTCCACTCCTTTTCTTTTCTGTAATTGCCCAACGCCAAGAACTACTTTAGCACCCATAGGTAATTGTATCATTTCTCTACCTTTGGCCTTTTTCTCCTTATCTGGATGCCATTTATCTAAGTCAACCGGATTTCCGATGCTTATGATTTTAGAGGTTACGCCAAGCTCCCTGAGGTTTTTCTCGACCATCGGAGAAATAGCGATACAGACATCTGCGTGATTGAAGACCTTTTTAAAATAAAGTTTTGCAAAAGGTAAAACCAAACTTGGAAAAACCACCGACCCTTTTATGGTGGCTGGTGTGGTGTGAACTGTATGTATTCTGCGACCTTTGTATTTGCGGGACTTTAAAAAATAATAAAGGCCGTAGGAATGAGAATGAAAAATGTCGCCAAAGCCTTCTTGATTTCTTAAGACCTCCACATCGTTTTTCTCTTTTAACAATTCAAACATGCCCACGAAAGCACTGTGTACACCAGTGCCCTTGGCCATAAAATCTGTGGAAGAAACCAGGTGAATTTTCATAATAACTATTGATTTCTCATTTTAAACAAAACTCCAAACTTAGGCACTTTAGTTGCGAAATCCTATTATCGTTATGTTAACAAATCTGCTCTAATATTATGAAAAAGTGAAGTAATGTTTACATCACGCAATCTTAACTATTAGCTAAAGATTTGATAACAGGATTTCAAGTGTATTAGAAAGGGAATACATTAGTTTTACGCCGACTAGACCTATAAAAAACAACAACGGTCTGAAGCCAAATGATTATAAAGAAAATTGTAATATTTGAAGTAGAAGGTGGTAGTGACAAATGGATAAACGGCCTCAGAAAAGACACCATGCCAATTGTAAGGGCCTTTGAAAACTTGGGTTGGGTATGTGAAATCCTTTATTTCAGAGACGAATGGAAAGACGAAATATATGAATATACCAAAGCCAATTTCAGTGGATTTATCAGCCGAATAAACCCTGGAAACTTACCCAATGGAGAAGACTTGTATTTTGAAACGCTTCGAAAATTGTCTGAGATTGGCATAGTGGCCATTTCGCACCCTGATGAAATGTTGACATTAGGGGCAAAAGATATATTGATTAAACTTAAAAACACCGGCTTTGCAGCCAAAGATACCTTTGGATATGAATCGGTAACAGATTTCAGAAATCGTTTCCCTTTTTCTTTGGCACAAAAGCAAAGGGTACTAAAACAAAATAGAGGTTCTACAGGAGTAGGTATTTGGAAAGTTGAAATCTATAATGATACAAAACCTTTTGAAAATGAACCTTTACCACTGGATACACTTGTTCAATGCACCGAAGCACAAGACAATCACAAGGAAATACATACTTTGGACGATTTCATGAAGTTGTGTGAGAAATATATGGTTGAGAATAACAGTATGTTGATTGACATGCCTTATTTAGAGAGAATTTCTGAAGGTGAATTGAGACTACTTCTTATTGGAGATAAACCCATGGCTGTCATTCATAAAAAGCCTAGTATTTCAGTCGATGCTTTTTCGGCTACTATGTTTTCTGGGGCAAAATATACCATATTCCAACCAGAAGTTTATCCAGATTTGATTCGTTTTTTTGAAGCTAATGCCCCTCAGATTATCAATTACGCCAAACTCAAAAGCTATCCAATACTCTGGACTGCCGATTTCATACTCGACTTTGATGAACAACAAAAGGATAAATATGTACTTAGTGAAATAAACTGCTCTTGTGTGGGAATACCCGAAAAACTGTTAGGAGAATTTGAAATCTCATTTGCAAGAGCTGTAATTGAAAGAATAGAAAGCAATTTCGCTTTCAAAATAAAGTAAAACAACGCAACCCAATTAAATGTCTTATAGCACAAGCAACTCGTTTTTTAAAACTCACAACTGAAAACTCAATACTTCTCCAAATACTTTTACCAATTGTATATCTCATTGAAGCCTGGCATTTCATAGATTTTCCAGTTCGAGTATAAATCCTCTATTTCTTCAAATTCACTGTGATAGGCATATTGGTGTGTCTAGTTCACATTGGTTAATAAGCAAAACATAAATATCGTAGCATGAGCATAGCTGAAAACTTCAGGCTGTTTTTTCATTTACCACTTTAGACAACCCGTAAAGGCTATTGGATCATCATCTTCCTCTAAAGGCAGTACATTGGAATAAGTATTGCTGTCTGATAAACAAATTCCTTAAGAAGTCTTATGTTCTGGTCATTAGATATTCTTCATTTATTTAAACATTTTCATTATTATTTCGAAAATCCAATTGGGCAATACTTCACCAGAATATTCTGTTTTATTAAGCTGACAGTATCAATAATTGCTTATATTTGAAATGATTAAGGCTATTTTTGAAGCCTTAGAGCCTAAAAATTCTTTATATTTTTTGACACTATTACACCATAATTAAAAAATATGCAATTAACAATCACCAATCTCAACAAAACTTATGGCAATGGAGTGCAAGCTCTTAAAGATGTCAACATAACGATTAACCAAGGTATGTTCGGCCTATTGGGTCCCAATGGTGCCGGGAAATCCTCTTTGATGCGTACCATCGCTACACTTCAAGAACCCGATTCGGGGGAAATATTTTTGGGAGAAATCAACGTACTTACCCAAAAAGACGAAATCAGAAAAACGCTGGGATATTTGCCGCAGGAATTTGGTGTTTATCCAAAAGTAAGTGCTTTAAACCTGCTCAATCACATTGCGGTCTTGAAAGGAATTACCAATTCTTCTGAAAGGAAAAATGTGGTGGAAGCTCTTTTACAAAAAACTAACCTTTGGGATGCCAGAAAGAAAAACCTGGGTGGCTATTCTGGTGGTATGAAGCAGCGTTTCGGAATTGCTCAAGCACTTTTAGCGAATCCCAAATTGATTATCGTAGACGAACCCACGGCCG
>JAIPAJ010000189.1 GCA_021740125.1 Leadbetterella sp.
ATTTTCATGGATCAGTCTTTTTTAAAACACATTTACGAGAAACACCAAAACACCGAGGCAGTGCCGTCTACCAAAGATATTTCCTCTTGGGCTATAAAAGTGATTCGCTTACTTTATCCCGAGCAAGCCAAGGAGTTTTTTAGAAGTGTGGACGAAATAGAAGGGGAGTTTTGGAACCTCGGAAACGAGTTAAAGCATCTTTTGGAAACTACGGATCAATGCAAAGATTGCGATATCAGCAAAAAAGTAAATGCATTTAATGGATCTATTCCTGAGTTGTTTAGGTTGCTAAATACTGATGTAGACGCCATTATGGAGGGTGACCCAGCTGCAAAAAGTAAGTTCGAAATTGCTAGGGCTTACCCTGGTTTTTATGCCATCTCATTTTATAGATTAGCTAATTTTTTACATAAACTTGAAGTGAATCTGATTCCAAGGATTCTTACGGAATTCGCACATTCTCGAACAGGGATAGACATTCACCCAGGAGCCGAAATTGGCGAGTATTTCTTCATTGACCACGGAACAGGTGTGGTAATTGGCGAAACCTGCGTAATAGGCAACTATGTGAAAATATATCAAGGCGTAACTTTAGGAGCCTTGAGTGTTGAGAAAGCATTGGCCAATACCAAACGCCATCCTACTGTGAAGGACAATGTTGTGATTTATTCTGGAGCCACCATCCTAGGTGGAAATACCATTATCGGCGAGAATAGTGTTATCGGTGGCAACGTTTGGTTAACCAAGTCGGTTCCTGCCAATTCTACGGTTTACCACAAGCCAGAAATCAAAGTTGTAGAGAACTTAGCGGTATAAATATGCTCATTAATAGCGAGGAATACTGTGCAATGTTTGAGGTCGAGGAAAAACTTTGGTGGTATAAAATCCTTCATGAAAAAGTAATATCCGAGATCAATTCTTTTGCAAATGGCAATAAAGAAATCAAAATTTTGGATGCAGGTTGCGGTACCGGTGGTTTGCTTTTAAAACTACAAGATGCTGCTTATAAGAATATCCAAGGCTTTGATTTTAATGATGATGCCGTGGCGTTTTCGAAAAGTCGTGGACTGAATGTTCAAAAATTGGACATCACCCATCTTCAAAGAGTTTTTGAAAAAGAAAGTTTTGATGTAATTGTTTCCGATGATGTGCTTTATCAATTTGAGGATGAAGTTATCGAAAAAACGATTTCGTCAATTGTTGATATTATAAAACCAAATGGTGTTTTTATTACCAATAACAATGCTTTTGAGATTTTCAGAGGTACGCACGATATAGCCGTTGGAAGTAAAAAGCGTTTTGTTTTGAAAGATTTTAAAGCTTATTTGTCACAAATAAAAGCCGTTTCAATTTCAAAACACCATTATTGGTCACTATTTCTTTCTCCATTGATTTTGGTGGTTCGATTAATACAAAAACTTCAATTGAAACTCAATTTGGTTGATTTAGAAAACATAAAATCAGACGTAGAAATGCCATCTGAGTTTATGAATAATCTTTTTTACAATATCTGTAAATTTGAGCGTAAAATCCTGAAAAAATCACCTTTCGGAAGTTCCTTATTTTTGGTGATTAAAAAAGAAAAATGACAATTTACGGGTGATTTTAGCCCATAGCTTCCTATTTTTACATCCCAATTTAATTTTTATCTATGAGTGTTAGAGTAAGATTTGCTCCAAGTCCCACAGGACCTTTACATATTGGTGGTGTTCGTACTGCCCTTTACAACTATCTTTTTGCCAAAAAAATGGGTGGAACTATGATTCTGAGAATAGAAGATACCGATCAAACCCGATTTGTAGAAGGTGCCGAGGAATACATCCAAGAGGCATTGGCATGGGTAGGTATAAGTATAGATGAAGGCGTTCAGCAGGGCGGAGCATTTGGACCTTACAAACAATCAGAAAGAAAAGAGATTTATGGCAAATATGCTCAGCAATTGGTAGATGCTGGCAAAGCCTACTTTGCTTTTGATACCTCCGAAGAGCTGGATGAGTTGAGAAAAACTTTAGAAGAAGCCAAAGTGGATAATATTTCCTACAATGCGGTGACAAGGATGCAAATGAAAAACGCCTTGACCTTGTCTGCAGAGGATGTGGCGGCCAAAATCCAAAATGGCGAGCCTTATGTCATTCGTCTTAAAGTGCCTTTGAAAGAAGAAATCAGGTTTAAAGATATCGTGAGAGACTGGGTGGTGGTGCATTCTTCTACCATCGACGATAAGATATTGATGAAGTCTGACGGTATGCCCACTTACCATTTGGCCAATATTGTGGACGACCATTTGATGGAAATTACACACGTGATTCGTGGAGAAGAATGGTTGCCATCTGCTCCTTTGCATGTATTGCTTTACAAAGCCTTTGGCTGGACACCTCCTGAGTTTGCTCATTTGCCCTTATTGTTAAAACCAGAAGGAAACGGCAAACTGAGTAAAAGAGATGGCGTTTTGGGTGATTTTCCAGTGTTTCCATTGGAGTGGAAAGACAAAACCACAGGAGATATTTCTAGAGGATTTAGAGAAGACGGATATTATGCCGACGCAGTGGTGAATTTCTTGGCTTTTTTGGGCTGGAATCCGGGCACGGAGCAAGAAATCATGACTTTGGATGAGTTGATTGCGGCTTTTGATATCAATCATATTCACAAAAGTGGAGCGAGGTTTGACGTAAACAAAGCCAAATGGTACAACCAAATGTACCTTCGCCAGAAAGATGACACTTTGTTGATGGGAGAGTTGAACGCTACTTTAAATGATTCTTCTCTATCAGAAAAAATCGTGAAATTGATGAAAGAGCGTGTAACTTTCACCAAAGAAATGATAGCAGAAGTTCAATATTTGTTTGATGATATAAAGGCATACGACGAAGAAATCTCGCAGAAAAAATGGGATGATTTGGCCAAAACAGCCATGCCAGTTGTGGCCAAAATTCTTGAAGGCGTGGCTGATTTTAATTCAACAGCCATTCATGACGCACTTTTTGCAAGATTGGAGGCTGAAGGCATAAAGCCAGGTAAAATCATGCAAGCTTTACGTTTGGCCTTAACTGGAGAAGGCAAAGGTCCCGATTTGATGTTGACCATAGAGATATTGGGCAAAGAAAAGTCAATTTCAAGGATAAATAGGGCATTGGAGGTTTTGTAAGAATTCTCATTTTATGGGAGTTTTTACGTGCCATAAAAAATACAATATATCATCCCCAAATTAAAAGCTGCGTGACAGGCGAAGGCTCCGAGAAGGCTATCGTTTTTTTTTGCTGAAATTTAAAAAAATGAATACGAATTGAATTAATGAGTAATTCAATTATTTGAATTTTATTTCAAATAAACCAATCAAAACTTCCAGTTTTGAAAAATTATAATAATATTCCTATCTTCACACTGAAATTGGTAGCAAATATGGCAATCATTCTTAAAAAAGGCCAGCATCTCGAGGATTTACTTCCAAAAGCTACTTCCGTGAAGGGAGGTAAAAAATTGGACGCTAAAAAGTATTTGGGTGTGTTCAAACGAAAAGAAGATCCCTTAGAAATTCAGAAGAAAATTCGTGATGAGTGGGAGTAAAATATTGATAGACACCAATCTTGTACTCTACTTGTTCAATGGAGATTAGGTTTTGGCAGAAGAACTTCAAGGTAGAGAGACTTATCTTTCTTTTGTCAACGAACTTGAACTTTTGGGTCATAAGGGAATTTCAACGCAAGATGTCGAATGGATGGAGTTGTTTTTAGAGGATTTTTCTATAATGAATTATAACAATGGAATCAGAGACATTACGGTAGATTTACGTCGAAAATATAATTTAAAATTACCTGATGCCATTATTGCCGCAACAGCGATTTTTCTTGGAATTCCTTTAATCTCGGCTGATGTTTATTTTAGCAAAATAACAGAATTACTCTTCATACAATATCAACCCGATTCGTTTTAATACATTTCAACTAGACTGGAAAGTTTCGAACCCCATATATTTTTAAGTAAAAGTTCGTCCTCACATCCCATAAAAAATACAATAAATCATCCCCAAATTAAATGCCGCATGGCAGGCGATCGACTTGAAAGGCTTCTTATTCACTTAAGATCTTTGTAACCTAAACAACACAACGCCCCTTCATTTAGGGAATCGATTGGACTGGCCTCCCAGGCGAAACCTCGCACTGTCGTAATGCCGCATCGCCTGTTTCATCACTGAAATGGAGGTGTTTAATTTCAGAAATTTTTTACACAAAAAAAAAGCCCCAAATTTGCATTTGAGGCTTCTTAATTTTCACTTCACATCTTCGGAGGCTACAATATCGCCTCTGCCTACGGGGAATCGATTGGACTGGCATCCCAGGCGAAACGTCGCACCGTCGGAATGCTGCATCACCTGTTTCATCCCTAAAAGGAACGTGTCTGAAATCAGAAATTTTTGGACAAAAAAAGCCCCAAATTTGCATTTGAGGCTTCTTAATTTTCACTTCAGATCTTCGGAGGCTACCATATCGCCTCTGCCTACGGGGAATCTCACCAACGGTTTCATCTCTGAAAAGGACGTATCCATTTTTAGATTTTACACAAAAGAAAAAGCCTCGGTATTTCTACCAAGGCTTTCGCTTTTTCACTTCACATCTTCGTGACCCTACGGGGAATCGAACCCCGGTTTCATCCGTGAAAGGGACGTGTCCTAACCGCTAGACGATAGGGCCGACTGGTCCCATTTATCGAAATTGGCGTTTAAAAAACATCATTTTTTCTAAATGATCGATACCGTTTCCGTTATCGTGGTGCAAAAGTATAAGCTTTATTTTAATTACACAAGTCCTGATTTTAAATATTTCTGTTTTTGTTGAAATTCTTATAATAATTCAATGAATTATCAGAAAAGGTAAATTAAATGCTGGTTTTAGTCATGTTCTTCCTAAATCGCTTTATTTTGGCGATTTAAGTGGCATTTTTTTGCTTAACCGTCCTTTATGATTATTTTTGAACCCTAACCATTTATCTCGAATGCTCAATATCAATAAACTAGCAGTTTTCCTGTTTTTCGTTTCCCATGCTATCATAGCCCAAACGCTCAAATCGCCAGAAGAATACTTCGGAAATGCCACCGGCTCTAAGTTTCATTTTCACCACCAGTTGATAGGCTATGCCGAATATGTAGCGGCCAACAAAGCCGAAAATGTGAAGATTTTTCCTTTGGGATTCACCACCGAAGGTCGTCCACAAATGATTGTGGCGATTGGATCCAAAGAAAATATTCAGAACATAGAACAGATTCGCAAGTCGAACCTTCAAAATATAGGTCTCATGGCTGGAGCTGGCAATAAGAATATTCCGACGATTGCCTATTTGTCGTATAACGTACATGGCAACGAATCGGTAAATGCTGAAACTTCCGTAAAAGTGATTTATGAAATGGCCAACGGCACCTCGGATTTGTCCAAGAAAGTATTAAAAAATACCTTGATATTGATAGATCCCTGTGTAAATCCCGACGGATTTGACCGTTACAGCCAGTGGTACAACCGCTATTTGGGCAAAAAGCCCGATTTGCATGCTGCCTCGGTTGAGCACCACGAGCCTTGGCCGGGAGGCAGGTTTAACCACTATTTGTTTGACCTTAACAGAGACATTGCTTGGCAAACACAGAAAGAAACCCAGCAACGTATCAAGTTCTATAATTCATGGATGCCGCACCTTCACGCTGATTTCCATGAAATGGGCCCCAACTCTACCTATTATTTTCCGCCTTCGGCCAAACCATTCCACGAAGATTTGACGGGCTTCCAAAGAGAATTTCAAGAGCTTTTGGGCCAATACAACAAAAAAGCATTTGACGAGAAAGGTTGGTTATACTTCACCAAAGAAAACTATGACTTGTTTTACCCAAGCTATGGCGATACCTATCCGTCTTACAATGGAGCGATCGGCATGACCTTTGAGCAAGGCGGCGGAGGTCCAGCTGGATTGGCCTACAAAAGAAACGACGGCGACACCTTGACGCTGAAAGACAGGATTTTGCATTCGTTTTCTACCAGCATGGGTGCTTTGGAGGCTTTGTCTGACAAGTCAGAAAAGACCATTGAGGAGTTCAATAAGTTTTTTAACGATGCCCAAGGAAAAGGTTTTGGCAAATATAAATCGTATGTTATGAAGTTTAAGGGCAACGAAGCCAAAGTAAAAGCCTTGGCAGAGCAGCTGGACAAAATGCAAATTGAGTATTCTTTTGCCAACAAAAAATCTTTTGGGTCGGGTTTTAACTATCAAAATCAAAAAGAAGAGACCTTTACCGTAGATGAAAATGATATGATTGTCAATTCTTACCAGCCCAAAGGCGTTTTGGCCAAAATACTTTTCGAGCCGAAATCATACCTAGAAGACTCCAATACCTACGACATAACGGCATGGGCATTGCCTTATGCATATGATTTACCAGCTTTTGCTATGAGCCAAAAACTCAGCGGAGGTACAACCAAACCTAAGTTTGACAGCAAAGTAGAAGTTGCAAACGGCAAAAGAGTTTTTGCATTCGCTTCAGAGGTCAATTCGTTTGAGGAATCTAAGTTTTTGGCCCAACTTTTCAAAGAAAAAATAAAAGTAAGGTTGCAAGAAGCTCCTTTTAAGGCTGGTGGAAAAGACTTTGGTGCGGGTACCTTGCTGATTACCCGCAAAGGAAACGAGAATTTGGGTGAGAACTTCGAGGCCAAAGTGACGGCCATAGCCAAAGCTTTTGATATCAATTTGCTTCCGCTGTATTCTGGATTGGTAGAAAGTGGACCAGACATGGGAGCGAGCTCGGTAGATGTGTTGAATCCTCCGAAAATAGGTTTGATGGTAGGAGCAGGCATAACACCCACTGCCGCAGGAGATGTTTGGCATTTCTTTGATCAGCAGTTGGACTACCCCATCACGTTGATAGATGGTTCGTACTTTGGCAGAGTTGACCTTTGGACGCTGGATGTTTTGATTCTGCCGAATGGTCAGTATGGAAACATCATAAAAGATCACAAGGAAGTGACACGATGGGTGAGCGATGGCGGTAGAGTAATATTGTTGGAAAGTGCCAATGATTTTCTGGCAGGTAAGGATGGCATTGAATTGAAGTCGAAAAGCAAACCCGATGCTAAAAACGACATAAACAAAATCTATGGCTCAAGAGACAGAGATGCCATTTCGGATCAAATTCCGGGAGCTATTTACAAAGTAAACCTCGATAACACGCACCCTTTGGCTTATGGTTATGAAAAAACTTCGAATGTAATGATCAAAAACACTTTGGATAATGAATACCTTAAAAACGGCTGGAATGTGGGCAAATTGGGAGAGCATGTAAGCGGTTTTGTAGGCCAGAATGTCAAAAAGACCATGAAAGATGCACCAGTTTTTGCGGTTCAAGACCATGGAAAAGGAAAAATCATTCACTTGCTAGAAAGTCCCATCTTCAGAGGTTTTTGGTACGGAGGAAAACTCATTATGGCAAATGCCGCATTTTTGGTGAGGTAGGTTTTCTGGCCTATTTGAACACGGATGACACGGATTTACGACTTTTGAAAATCCGTGAAAATCAGCATTATTTCCAATATCAATGCGGCAGCCGTTCCTGTCATCAGCGTGTCATTTCAAAGTAGTTAATTTTACTAAAAATGAATAAACTTACTATATTTATTTTAGCAACATTACTT
>JAIPAJ010000190.1 GCA_021740125.1 Leadbetterella sp.
AAAAATCAGCACAATGGAGAATTTCAATATTTCACGCTTGGTATTGCCAGATTTTCGAGTATTAAATGCAAATATTTTGGAAAGGATAAAACCCACCGGAAATGAGGCAATAAATCCAATGGAATATCCAGCAGTAGGCGACATGCCTAAATGGCCAATGCAGTAACTTGTACCTACCAGATACTGAACAATTACCCCACTACCAGCAGCAAAAAAATAGGCTAAGAGTGATTTTCGTTTTTTAATTAAATTTATTGCTTTTTTCAAAAGGGTTAGAATAGTTTTACAAATATCTTGATTTTCAAATGTTTTTACAAGTCGTTTTCTATTCTTATTAAAACTTTGTTGTTTTTGCTCTTCTAAAAACGAAAGTTTATTCATTTTTATTGGAGTTTCTCTATCCAACTTGTTGCTTACCCATAGTTATGCTATTATCTTTGCTCATCAGAGCTAAAATTTAATTCTAGAAATACTATTAAAACAGCCATGCTTCTAAATATTCTTTTTGCAGTTTTTTCGGTTTTTGGCCTGAAATCGGATCAAGTAAATCCATTTGCATTTTCTGAGGATTCTTCCGTATTTACAAGATATAAAAAACTCTTGGTAAATGTTCGTGAAAAAAAAATAACACCACTCGAGGCAGAGTTGGAGTTTAAAAGCATTATGATCGTGCTCAAAGAAGCATATCCAAATACTTTAGACTCAATTAAAAGTTCTACCCTTGTATTTCCGATGACAAAGAGCGATTATACCGCTGTGGGAGGTTCGGGTACTGGTTTTTATGTCAAAGAGTTCAATTTGTTTGATCACACGGTGAGTGGAAGTCACCCTGCTCACGATATTTTTATATTTGATCCTGACCAAGACTGCATTGATAACAGAAAACAGGAGTATGTAGACATAGTTTCTGTGGGAAATGGTGTGGTTTTAGCAGTGGAAAAAGACTGGACCGACACTTCAGAGTATCGTGGAGGTAACTACGTTTGGGTCTTTGATTTTGAACGCGGTGGACTTTGGTATTATGCTCATCATAGGAAAGTTGTTGTAGAGCCTGGGCAAATTGTAAGACCTGGAAATAAATTGGGCGAAGTAGGAAGAACAGGGTTTAATGCAAAAAATAAACGATCAGATACTCACCTTCATTTGATGTATTTGGAGGTAGATAGTTCATATTATCCGCAACCCAAGAATTATTACCATTGGTTAAAAGTAGCAAATACTATAAGTAAATCTACCTTTGCAGAAACATGGAGAAAAAAATGGGTGAATGTGACATTTTTGAGACCAAAACCAGCGAAGAAACTTCCCGTTAAAGATTTTAAAATAACTATAAATAGAGTTAAACCTAAGAAATAGGACTTTTTCTTTTCATAACAGCTATTGATAACAGGATGTAAATCAGTATAATAAGTGGAATAGCTGCCAATTTGAAGGCTACAATTAGGAGCATACAAGATAAGAGAAATATGAATTTGATCTTATTGTCTTTCCAACTGAAATTTTTAAATTTCAATGCAAATAAGGGGATTTCAGCATTAAGTAAAAAACTAAACAACAATACATAAGCTATAAGGACCCACGGGTTATTAATTATTTCTCCAAGCCTTCCGTAGTCATTAATCAAGAATGGGAATGTAGCCACCACCATACCATTTGCAGGAGTTGGCAAGCCAATAAAGCTGTCAGCTTGTCTAGTGTCAATATTGAATTTTGCTAATCTTAGTGCCGATGCGGCTGCCATGATGAAAGCTGAATATTTAAGGTATTCAGGTTGAAAGTTAGAGTTTTCTATAAGTTTATAAATGATTAAAGAGGGCAATACACCAAAAGTAACCACATCTGCCAAAGAGTCTAACTGTTTGCCTATTTCGGAGTTGATTTTAAGCAATCGAGCTACAAAGCCATCTAGGAAATCTAATATTAAAGCCACCAACATTAAAATGGAAGCATTTGCATACTCAGAATTTAAGACCATAATAATACCTATGCATCCACATATGAGGTTGCCTAAGGTGATGAAATTAGGTAAAGTAAATAGTTTCATTTAAGAAAGGGGTTATGTTTTTTCTCGTCACCAATGGTAGTGGGTTGCATGTGACCCGCGTAAACAGTATATTCATCAGGTAAAGTAAAGAATTTTGTTTGAATCGAATGAATCAATTGTTCTTGACTGCAAAAAGGAAAATCTGTTCTTCCGACACTTCTATGAAATAGGCAATCTCCACCAATGATAAAGCTACTGTTTCTACAAATAAATGCCACATGACCAGGAGCATGTCCAGGTACATGGATTACTTCAAGTTCTGTTTTTCCAAATCTGAATATTTCACCTTCATTTAGCGATTTGTCGGCCTCTACGGGTTCATATCCAGGTATTCCCCACGTTTTACAACGATTTTCAACATCGGCCAATATCGGCAGGTCTAAATCATGAAGGTAAATGTTGACATTGAAAGTTCTTTTGATAAAAGCCGCTCCAAAGACATGATCCAGATGTGCATGGGTCAATAAAAGTGCTTTGACGTTAAGTTTATTTTCAACAATAAAATCTTTGAGTTCTAGTTTTTCAGCTTGAGAAAGACAGCCCGGGTCAATTATTACAGCTTCAAGCGTATCATCGTATAAAACGTAGGTGTTTTCAGAAAAGGGAGAAAATACAAAAGACTTTATCTTTGTCATCTATTCAATAAAATTTTAGCAAATATAACAATAAAGCATTGTTGGATATTTATCATTTTATATTTAAAGTCAGTTTGCAGGCAAGTCAATAAAGAATGTTGTGCCCTCGTCTTCCACGGTTTCAAACCAAATATTTCCGCCTGCGTGTTCTATTCCTCTTTTTGCCATGGCCAACCCAAGACCTGAGCCACCTACTTTAGTACTAAAATTAGGAATAAATACTTTTTTTCGAATATTTTCTGCAATTCCGCTTCCGTTGTCTCTCACTTCTATCATTCCAAAATTCTCTTCTGCATTTTTATAAACCTTTACTTTTATTTCTGGCAGTCGAATGGGAGGGACACTTTGTATGCCGTTGAGTATGAGGTTGGTAATTACTCTGTTCAGTAGCATTCTATCTCCAATAACATATATTTGTGGATCCTTAGATTCAAAGTCAATCTTTATGTTATTGTTTTGTGAGTACAAGTCCACTGTTTTTTGAACCGCTGGCACCAAGTCAAAGCGTTCATTTCTAGGAACTGGCATTTTTGCAAATTCAGAGAATGAATTGGCAATTTCACTAATGTTATCAATTTGTTCAGTAAGTGAGTTTAAAGCCCTTTGTATTCTATCTCTGGATTTTGGGTCATCCATGGGCAAAGTTCTTTGAAGTTGCTGTATAGAGAGCTTCATGGGCGTCAATGGATTTTTTATTTCATGGGCTACTTGCTTGGCCATTTCACGCCATGCAGTTTGTTTTTCACTTTGTGATAGAGCCACTTTGCTTTCATCCAATTTCTTTATCATTTTGTTGTAAGACTTGGTTAAAAGGCCTATTTCGTCATTTGATTTCCATTCTATCGTTTCGTCTAACCTATCCAGATTGGTCTTTTTTAGTCTTTGAGCAATCAATTTGAGAGGAGAAGTAAGCTGTGAACTGGCGAAATATGAAGAAATAAGAAGTATTAAAAACATCAATAAGAAAATGATTAGGATAGTGGCTACTACCTCTTTAACTTGTATGTCCAACAATGTTTTTGCATCAAAAAATGGAATTCCAACCACACCATAGTTCTTGTTTTCTTTTCCTTTAACAGCTATGTAAACGGTTTTATAGCTAAGTTCTCCAAGAGATTCGTTGGTGAGTAGTTCGTTGGCTTTTTGCTCTAAAATCTTGTTATAGGCCTCCGGATTTAGGAAATTCGACAATAAATGATATTGATAAACCAATGGCCTGGTAGTGAAGTTTAATCTTCCCTTGTTGTCAAATAGATTAATATCAAGTTTTGTGTTTCTCGCCAATTCGTTAATTTCACTCTCAAAATACGCTCTGCTGGTTTTATTAGTTTGAAAATTCTCAAGATGATATTGGAGGGTATTTGAAATATTTTTTGTGTTATCAACAAACGATTTCTCTTGAATGGAGATCAATGTGGTTCTCACCACACTCAAAGTTAAAATAATAAGTACAATCAGAGGTAGCAGGAATGCTGCATTGAGATAAAACTGGATTTTGGTGGAGAAATTCATTGAAAAACTCCTGAACCCATTGAGTATACTAAATACGATAAGCAATACAGAAATCCCCAATATGGAGATCAAAAATAAGAACGAAAAATTGGATAGGAGATTCTTCCAATAAGCATTTGGTTGAGAAATTATGATTTTTTTACCTTTTTGACCTTTTAAAGCGAAGTGTGAATAACCCTGAATGATTTTTTCTTTTTGATATATTTCAACACCATCAAGCTCAATCATAGGAAAGTACATCAAATAGTTGAAACTTCCTGAGTTATAAACCACAGAGTTGTTTTTATCAAAAATGGCATAACTGTAATTTTTCGACTCTGGGTTTTGTACAAATTTCTTATCTAAAAGAAGTTCAGGATAAACACTTGCAACGTTTTCGTCCTTGAGTTTTAAATCTAAAACTACCGTTCCTATTTTTTCTATACCATCATAAATATCATTAAATGAAACATATTGTTTGATAAAGCTATTTCCAGTTTCATTTATAAAAAATACATTAGGTAAATCTGTTTTATATTTAGGATTATTAATTCTCGTATTTAAATCCACCAAATTTTCAGAAGCATCTGCTTCGTCCAATGTCAGCCCTGTTGCATCATAAACTTTAACTTCTACATCATATTTATCAAAATACATATCTAATAAGTCGTCCTTTATTTGCTGTTTTATAGATTCAGCAACTAAATCTTGCCTCTTAAATGATGCTACAATAGACTCGTTGGTTCTAATGATTTGTCTAAACCTGTCCAACAAACCTTCGCCAAGTAGGTCATTTTCAGCCAAATATCTTTGTCCAAAATTGTTTTTGTCTAGAATGCTTTTCTTGGCTTCTTGGTTTTCAACTGTTTTGACAGAAATCAGAGCAAAGCAAAATGCGGCTAGAATAAAATAAAGTAAAGTCTGAAATCTAAGGGTATAAAAGTATCTTGAAAGCTTGAAATAATAAACAATCCAGAAATATACGCCTGCAAGAATGAACGCCAATTCAAGACCAGAAATAAAATAAAAAACTATAATGCCAGCTAAAAAGCCATATAGCCAATGAAAAAAACCAAATTTAATATTGACTTGTAGTTTTAAAAATAAATTTATGGCAATGTGCGAACCAATAAAAAAATTCCCCAAAACAAAGAAGTAATACACGAAACTGATAATTCTAAACTTGCTCATTCCCAAGTTCATCGAATATCCAATATTATATAAGGTATCCTCGTAAATGTCAACAATTTGTGATCCACAAAAATGAGCTATGACCATCACTATGATTACAAGTAATACTGAGATTACACTTTTGATAAAAGGTAAAGTTTTGTTGAGTTGGAGAAAAAATCTAGTACGATAGTAATAGAGAGCCAGAATGGCCATAAAAATCAAAATGAAAAGGCCATTCAATACGGTATCACCAAGCGTGGGTGCTAAAAATGAACCATTAAAAAAGCTTGGGTTAAATACTTCTTGGTTGAGGAATTTCCAAGGTAGCCCAGTGATAAGCAGGGTTAATCTCAAAAATAACAACGAAAAAAGCAAAAGTAGAATCGCATAACTAAATTTATGCTTATACAAAAGCTCTTTGATTTTGAATATCACATACAATAGCAAAAAAACTAATGCTGCTATAAAAATACAAAGCGTTACTTTTGGAATGCTCGAGTTTATTATCTTTTCGTTCTCAGGAACTTGATAATAAAATAGTGCTTTTTTTGACAAATCTATAATTGATTTACTTTTCTCAAATTCCCGACCTGAAATTTTTAATGGTGCAGGATGAAAAATATCCGTGTTATAGCTAGACTGGAGGTAATCATTTTGGTTTTGGTAAAATCTGTATAAATTTATTAATGAAAAAACCTCAATGGTGTCTTTGTTGATAAAGGCTGATTTTTTTTGGAAAATTACTTGGTTTTGAAAGTAATTGTCATAAAAAATATCGCCACGATTAGTTATTTTTTCATAATTCGGTACAATTCTGTAGTCTGACCAGTAGGCTATTTTTTTGTTTTTGAATATGAAATAGGGATATTTTGTGGTAACTTTTAGTTGTTCAAACGAAGAAAACTTTTTTTGATTTACTTGCTTAATTACTTGATTTATTTCAAAATCTGAAATGAGCAATTCTCTTGTAATATTTTTTTGTAGCGTAGTTTGGTATTGCCCTGCCAAATTGTTTTGCGAGTTTTTTTCTACTAAAAAAAAATAGCACACTCCTAGCAATAGGGTTATAAGTCCTAAAACAAGGAATATATTTTTTCTTAATTTTGAAACTTTCATTTTTTTCCTGGAAACATTTTGCAGAGCTAAAAAGCTTTGTTTTTTATACTAAAATTACTAAAATCATGCCAAAAAGTGAAAGAGGTTACTATTAGTATTTCATTGACAGAATACACATTTAATAATTTTTTTTAAAAAATATAAAAAGCTAGCTAACTGATTTTTTTAGTCTCGAATATTACTGTAATTTTGGGCAAATATATTTTAATAATGACCAATGAGTTTTTGGGTTTTGTTGGGGTTTCCGTTTTAATTGTTGGGGTATTTTTCTTGCTTTACAATTATTTCTTAAATAGGCATTTTAGCTTTGCAAAAATCAAAAGTCAGCAAGAAATTGTCTTTCCTTTGAGGCTTCAAGCATATGAACGTATGGCTCTTTTTTTAGAAAGAATCAAGCCCGAAAATATGTTTACAAGACTAAACTTTGTGGACCTAAGTATTTCAGATTTACAAAGTGCGGTCATTTCTGACGTAAAAAACGAACTCAACCACAATATTGCCCAGCAAATTTACATTGAACCTGCTACTTGGGACAAAATTGTATTGGCTGCCAATTCAACCGCTTCGGATTTAAATCAAAGTATTATCAGTCATCAGGGGATTGGAGAGTCTAAAGAAATTGTTTTACATATACTTAAGAATCAGGATTTAAACTGTAGAAATAATATTAACTCAGCCTTGGAAACTTTAAAAATTGAGATTCAAAAATATTTCTAAAATGTATTTTAATTTAGGTTTTCGTTTCTCAATTTAAACCTTTAATTTTAATCTATTAATCAATAAAAATTACAACAATGAGCGTAACATCTAAACATCTAGCAACTTTTATTCTTGGTGCTGCTGCAGGTATCGCCTTGAATAAATATTTGAACACTGAAGAGGGAGAAAAAGTGATGGAGGACTTAAAAACTAAGGGCAACGAACTTAAAGATGAGGCCGAAGCAGCTATTGAAAAAGCTCCTGAATATTTTGAAGACTTAAAAAACGGTGCAAGTACAAAATTTAATGAGGTCGTACAAAATCTTAAAAATCAATATCCAGAGGCAGAAAAAATGATTACGGATATGTTTGCCAATCTCATAAAACCAAAAACAGACATCAAGCCAGAAGCTTAATATTATTTTAATAAGGCTTTCGTCTTTTGGATGAAAGCCATTTTTTTTTCAACTAAAATCTATTTATGAAACC
>JAIPAJ010000014.1 GCA_021740125.1 Leadbetterella sp.
CCATTGGGATTACCGCATTTTGCTCCAAAAGCCAAAAGGGTAATTTACCTTTTCCAAAATGGTGCTCCATCTCAGCTGGAGAGTTTTGACTACAAACCCATCCTCAACAAACTGGCTGGTCAAGACCTTCCCGAATCCATAAGAAATGGACAAAGACTTACTGGTATGACGGCAAGCCAAACCAATTTCCCGATGGTGGGGTCTTATTTCAAATTCAATCAACACGGCAAATCTGGAGCTTGGATTTCTGAGCTTTTTCCGAATATTGCTAAAATAGCCGATGATATTTGTGTCGTAAAAACGATGAATACAGAGGCCATCAACCATGATCCAGCTTTAACTTTTCTCCAAACAGGTGCTCAAGTGGGCAACCGACCAAGTATGGGGGCATGGTTGAGCTATGGTTTGGGAAGTGAAAACCAAAACTTGCCAGCATTCTGTGTACTATTGTCAAGAGGAAGAGGTAACGGCCAAGGTGTTTATTCTAAACTTTGGACCAATGGCTTCCTTGACTCTACCCACCAAGGCGTGGTATTTTCGAGCGGAGAAGACCCTATTTTATATCTAAACAACCCCGAAGGAACCGACAAAACTTCAAGAAGGAGAATGTTGGATAAACTGGCCGAACTGAATCATTTGGGTTTTGAAGAAAATCGCGACCCAGAGGTTGAAGCCAAAATAAAGCAGTACGAAATGGCCTACAGAATGCAAACGGCTGTTCCTGAGCTTACTGACCTCTCAAAAGAGCCTGACCATATCATTAAAATGTACGGCCCTGATTGTTTGGTTCCAGGTACTTATGCTGCAAATGCCCTTTTGGCAAGAAAACTCTCAGAATCAGGCGTAAGGTTTGTACAACTTTATCACCAAGGCTGGGACCAGCATGGCAACCTTACAGGGGAAATGCCATTGCAGGCTCAAGATGTGGATAGAGCATCTGCTGCTTTGGTGACAGACCTAAAGCAAAGAGGCCTTTTGGACGAAACTTTGGTGATATGGGGTGGAGAGTTTGGAAGAACCAACTACTCTCAAGGTAAATTTGGTGTGGACAATTATGGTAGAGACCATCATCCGAGAGCCTACAGCATTTGGATGGCAGGCGGCGGCATAAAAGGTGGTACTGTTTACGGTGAAACGGATGAATTGGGCTATAATATTATCAAAGACCCCGTGCATATTCATGATTTCCATGCAACGGTAATGCACACTATGGGACTAAATCATGAGCAACTCAACTACAAACACCTGGGTAGAAGATATAGACTCACCGATATTGCAGGCAAAGTAATCCCAGGACTGTTGGCTTAAACTATTTATGAAAAAAATCCTTTCGTATTCTTGTCTTGGACTAAATGTTCTATTGCTTTTTGTGGCTGTGTTCGAAAATCAGGTTCAAATCCCTAGCTGGTTTTCAATCATTGGACGAGTGCATCCATTGGCTTTACATTTACCTATTGGACTTACTTTGGCTTTGCTATTATTCATCACTATTAAACCAAAAATTGAACAAGAGTCATTCAATTTGATATTAAATTCTCTCCTTCTTATTTTGGCCTTCACCAGTGTTGTGAGTGCGTTTGCGGGTATTATCTTATCCTTTGAAAATGGTTATGATGCAGAAACGCTTAAAAACCACAAGTTCACAGGCATTGGTTTGAGTTTACTGGTATATCTAATTTATGAATTCCGAAATAAAATATTTACTTCAAAATTAGTTACAAATCTTACTCTGATTTTAACAGTTGTAGCGGTAGGTGTTGTTGGGCATTTAGGAGGAAATATTACGCATGGCGAGGATTTTTTGTTCGGCGAAAAAGAAGAAAAAGCACCCGAAACTACTTTTGATAAATTCGTTTATCCAATTCTCGATCAAAAATGTAAAAGTTGTCATAATGACCAAAAAACCAAAGGTCAGTTGAACATGAGTACAATCGAAAAAATCAAGAAAGGTGGTAAAAATGGGCAACTTTGGGTAGGAAATGACACATTGAACAGCCATATTTTGAAAAGAGCTTACTTGGATTTGGAAGATAAAAAACACATGCCGCCGAAAGGAAAACCTCAATTGACAGCACAAGAATTAATGATTCTAAAAAAATGGATTCAGGAAGGTGCAAAATATGACCAAAAACTTACTGATTTAAAACCAAGTTCCTTTTTTTTCAGCTTAAATACCACTTCAGAGGTAAAAACAGCAGCAAAAATCTATACTTTTTCAGCTGCCTCCGAAAACACTTTAACAGAACTCAGCACGCCATTTTGTACTATAAAACCTATTGCTAATGGTTCTCCAGCAGTAAAAGTCAATTTTTATGTTAGTTCTAAATTCGACCAAAAAACGTTAAGTGCACTTTCTAAGATTAGGGAGCAAATAGTGAGTTTGAATCTTTCTAAAATGCCAGTTGAAGACGAAAGTTTTGGAGAAATATCAAAGTTTCAAAACCTCGAATATTTGAATCTTAACCAAACCGAAATTACCGGAAAAGGTATAGAAAAGCTCAAAAACTGCAAAAAACTTGAGGTTTTAGCCGTAGCAAATACAAAAATAAGCTTTGAGGATCTGCAAAAGATCATGGATATGCCATCGCTGAAAGAAGTTTACTTATGGGAAACAAAGTTTACTAAAGAACAGTATGAGTCTTTGAAAAAATCTAAAAAAAGAATTGAACTGGGTTACATTCCAGACGAATCTGAAACGTTAAAACTCAATCCTCCAATATTGGTAAACGAAAATCAGATTTTGGAAGGAAACTCAACTATTACATTGAAACATACACTTCAAAACGTAGATATTAGATATACAATAGACGGTACAATGCCAGACTCAACAAAATCTACTGTTTATAAATCTCCCATAACACTTAAAAACTACGGGACCATAAAAACCATTGCTACCAAAAAAGGTTGGTTGGCATCTGACATCAAAGATTATTATTTCTTTAAATCGAATATAAAAGCCACAAATGCCAAATTGTTAACTAAAACCAATCCACAATATCCAGGAAATGGTGAAACAACACTCATAGATAGAAAACAAGGAGATGCCATTAATTTTAAAGACAAAAACTGGTTAGGTTTTCGAGAAAACCCAATGGAAGCTTTATTTGACTTTAAGAAAACAAGTAGTTTTAACGGCATAACCATCAGTTATGCTGAAAACACTGGTCAATACATTATGCCACCAGTATTTGTAGATGTTTACATCAAAGAAGCGGGCAAACCAATGACACATTTCAAAAAAGTAAACATACCTCGATTGACCAAAATGACCTTAAATGGTACCAAAGGAGTAGATATTCCTTTAAAAAAAACCAATATTGAACAGATTAAAATCATTATTCAGCCCATTTCAAAACTTCCAGAATGGCATCCTGGCAAGGGAGATAAAGGTTGGTTTTTTGTGGACGAAGTCTTTTTCTATTGAGAAAATTTCAAAAACTATTACCTTTGAATAAAAAAAACCTCGACTTGGAGCACATATCAAAACTATTTGGACTCGAACCCGATAATTACAGTTTCAAACCTTTCGGTTCTGGCCACATTAATGCTACTTTTCTTTTAGAATCAATATCTGAAAACAAGCGATTTGTTTTACAAAAAATAAATATTAATGTTTTTAAAAAACCTGAAATTATCGCCAAAAACGTCGGAAATACTTCTGACTTTTTGGCCAAAAATCATCCAGAATACCTATTTATCCACCAAATAAATACCATAAACGGAGAAGATTTAGCCTTTGTTGATGGTGAATATTGGCGTATGAGTCCATTTATTCCAAATTCTTATTCTATCAACAGCGTTTCAGAACCCCAAATGGCCTATGAAGCAGCAAAAGCTTTTGGATTACTGACTAAAAATCTTCACTATCTGCCTTTGGAAGGAATGCAAGCTAGTATTCCTGGTTTTCATGATTTGGCTTGGCGTTATCAGCAGTTTGAGGAATCTCTTATAAACGGAAATCAAAATCGTATTAAAGAAGTCGCACAGGAAATAGAATTTATAAAAAGTCAAAGACATTTGGTTGAGATTTACCAAAATATCATTCAAAACCCCGACTATCCCACCAGAATGATTCATCACGATACCAAAATCAACAATGTCTTGTTTGACAAAACCACCCACAAAAGCCTTTGTGTGTGTGATTTGGACACTTTAATGCCAGGTAAAATCATTTCTGATATAGGTGACATGGTGCGAACATATACATGTGAAGAATCAGAAGAAAGTATCGAATTTGATAAAATAGAAGTACGAACCGAATATTTTGAAGCTCTGATGAATGGTTATTTTAGTCAAATGAAATCCCTCATCTCTCCTGCTGAAAAGGAAAATTTATTTTTTGCAGGGCCTTTTATGATTTATATGCAAGGACTCCGTTTTTTAACGGATTACCTCAATAATGATATTTATTATCCTGTAAAATTCCCTGAACACAATCTGAATAGGGCTAAAAATCAGAGGATATTGTTGGAGGATTTTTTGTCTAAAGCGTTTGAATTGATGACCATAATAAAAAAAAATATAGACTGATTTTGTTGAAATCTCAAGGCCTCACAATTGGTTTAATGTATATCCAGAACTACCTTTGCATAAACTTTTGGTTCAAATCTCAGTTTCTTTTGAAACGGCAACAATAAAATGCTCAAAAATATTATTCTTTCCTTTATTTGTTTGTTTAATTTGGCTTGTCAAAAAAGCCAAGAAGGTTCTTTTGACCGTTTTCCAGAAGGAAAAACCAAAGAAAACATAACTTTAAAAGGAATAGAACTTAAAGATAATAACCTGCAGCTGACCCTCTTTGCATCTGAACCAGACCTCTTCAATCCTACAAACATGGACATTGACCATCGGGGAAGAATCTGGATTTGTGAAGCTTATAATTATAGAAATGAAGTAAACAACGTACCCTACAACAAAAAAGGTGATAAAATTCTAATTTTAGAAGATACCAATGCCGACGGAAAATCAGACAAAACAAAGGTTTTCTATCAAGGCGAAGATATTAATTCAGCTCTCGGAATTACCGTTTTAGGTAACAAAACCATAGTTTCTTGTAGCCCAAATGTGTTTGTATTTACCGACGAAAATGGAGACGATATTCCTGATAAAAAAGAAATTCTTTTCAAAACCATCGCCGGTTTACAAAGTGACCACGGTGTTCATTCTTGCGTTTTCGGCCCTGATGGAAAACTTTATTTCAACTTCGGAAATTTTGGAGAAGGGCTTTTGGATAAAAATAATCAACCTATCAATGACATTTATGGAAGATTAATTGGCCAAACCAAAGCACCATTTCAAGACGGAATGGCACTAAGATGTGATATTGATGGTAAAAACTTCGAAGTTTTGGCTTGGAATTTTAGAAATAACTACGAACTCTGTATTGATTCTTATGGAAGAATCTGGCAGTCTGACAACGACGACGATGGCAAAAAAGCCAACCGAATAAACTATGTGATGCCAGGAGGCAATTATGGATACAAAGATGAAATGACTGGTGCCGATTGGCGAGTAAACCGTACGAATCTGGAGGACTCCATTTATAACCAACACTGGCATCAAAATGACCCCGGTGTGATTCCTAATCTTAAAGTTACGGGCTACGGCTCCCCTACTGGGATTTTTATTTATGAAGGCTCTTTACTGCCAGAAAAATACAGAAATGGTTTATTCTTGGCAGATGCTGGAACCAATGATGTTTCGAGCTATGAAAGAATAAATGATGGAGCCGGCTATACCATAAAACAAAACCTCATTTTAGATGCCACAAAAAAAGACATGTGGTTTCGTCCTTCGGACATTTGTACTGCACCAGACGGCTCGGTTTTCGTATCGGATTGGTACGATTCAGGTGTGGGTGGACATTTTATTGGCGACCTTGAAAAAGGCAGAATCTACAGATTATCAAGCAATAAGACTGACTACAAAATCCCATCATATGATTTCAAGTCTGTTTCTTCTTGTGTAGAGGCCTTGCAAAACCCATCTAATTCTGTCAGATATTTGGCCTATTCGGCTTTGACAAAAATGGGTAAAAGTGCTGAAAGCGAATTAGTGAAACTTTCGAAATCGACTAATCCTGTTTTTCAAGCACGAGCCTATTGGTTACTTTCTAAACTGGATGAAAAATATTTTCTAGAAGCAAGTAAAAATACAAATGAGCAAATTAGAGCGGCTGCCGTAAGAATGGCGAAAAGAGATAATAACAGTTCGTTTTTTACTCAAATGGCCACTGACGATTCTTTTCAAGTTAAACAGGCGGTTGGTTCAGCCATTTACAAAACTGACAATCAACAAGCCTGGATAAACCTTGCAAATAGCTATAAAACAGGCGATAAATGGTTTTTAGAGGCCATTGGAATAGGTGCAGACGGACAGTGGGATAATTATTTAGAGGCTTTCCTGAAAGGTAAAAATTGGATAAATGACCAACCCGCCAAAGATATTATTTGGAGAAGTCGATCTAAAAAGACTTCTGAATATTTAGCAAAAATAATATCTAAACTCTATTCAAAAGAAACTCACAAATACTTTAGGGCATTTGATTTTCAGGATAAAAACTACAAAAATCAGGCACTTTTGGGACTTTTAAAAAACTCAAAATCAGAAGAATTAAGTTTGCTTATATTCAAACATTTTGATGCCGAAACCATCGTTAGAAACACAGAATTTAACAGTATCCTTCCCAAAGTACTTGAAAATATCAAAAACGATGTCGACTTTATAGATATCGTTTCGAAATATGGTCTTCAAAATCAAAGAACACGACTCGAAAAAATTGTTTTAGAAAGTAGGAATCCTGAAGTTTATGAGAAAGCAGCGTTAGTACTTTCTCAGCTTTTTGGAGTAGCACCGCTCAAAGAAGCCATTTCCCAGAAACCACTGAATGAAGACAAAGCTATAAAAGCCATCCAGAGATTGGGTTTGGTAGACAACGAGACGATTTCCAAACAGCTTATTTTAATATTTTCAAACAAAAAATACCCCTTTAAAATAAGAGAAGCAGCAATATTGGCCATGGAAGGCTACCAAAGCGATGTGAAACTTTGGAATTTGGTGAAAATAAATAAAGTACCCAAAGAACTAATTCCAGCGGCAAAAGTGGTTTTTACGAAAACTTTCCATAGCGACCTGAAAGTGCAATTTGAACAGAAATTTGGCAAACCACAAGAACATCAATTAGCCATAAAAGCCAATTTTTTGAATAAAAATGGTGATGCTGTTAAGGGAAAAGAATTGTTCGGGATGTATTGTGCCACCTGCCATGTGGTCAATGGAAACGGAATGGATTTTGGTCCAGCACTCAGCCAAATCGGAAAAAAACTAACTAAAGAAAGCATTTATAATGCCATCGTGAATCCAAGTCAAGGCGTGAGCTTTGGTTATGAAGGCTACAATATTACGCTTACAGACGGTTCTTCGTTTCAAGGAATCATTACTAGCAAAACCAATGACGAATACTTGGTAAAAATGCCAGGTCAGTCCCAAATCGTAGCCTACAAAAAAAATCAAGTAAAATCGGCCACTAAAATGGAAACCTCGCTAATGCCAGCTTTTCCCTTGAAAGAAATCGAATATTTGGATTTGATTGGATATTTGGAGGGATTGAAATAGCATTACCAAACCTCATCTTTCGCCTAATTTATAGACTTGAGTCAACCTTGAATTAATCATTCAACTTACTATTTCTACAATTTGACCTTGAATTTCTAAGACTTAAGGGTAAAGTGTTTTATGAAATTGAATAATAATGTTAGTTTTGACAACTAAAGATTTGGGATATTTTCAATTTCATGAAACAAAAAAATGTATAATAAAAAATCAAAAATCATTCTTGCATTGTTATGCATTACCTCGCTCTCTATTGCATTAAGTTGCAAAAATGATGAAGCCGAAATTGATGCTTCTGGCACAATTGTAAAGGTACTATCGGCTAATTTTATTTCAGACGGTTTAGCCGAGCCTATCAGCTCTGTTTCTCGCACGCTCTCCAATGGTTCTACAGTGGATTGTTACAAAATAGTTTCCAAAGGTATTCCAACCGACCACAACATGGGGCCGTGGTGTCCTGGTAATATCACTGACAACGCAAGTGCCGGTGGAATATGGCTTGAAAATGGTAATGTTTACGACGTAGATGGGGCTTTTGTAAAAAACTTAGCCAATTTTTATTCAGATAAAACTTGGATGTTGTATAACGCGACAACTGGCGTAATTACCAAAACTAAAACCCAAGCAGAGTGCCAAGCAGCTGCAAACCCAAATGTAGGTGCCGAATATAAGAACTTTTGTGTAGAATGTTTGCCGTCGTACGTGGCCAATTTAACCCAAACCTATTACATTCCTATTACACCGGTAAAATTAACTTCAAGCACATCTTTCGGAAATGGCCCCATGTCTAGCGGACCATCTGTACGAGGCTTGGCATTTAATGGCGTAAGATTTGATGCACCAGCTCCTGTCAATGCCATTTTAGGTGCATATACACTTGCTCCATTTGATGATGCAGGAGGACATATCAATCTTGCGGCGGGCTACCATTACCATGCCGCCACAGGAGTTTCTAAAAAAATCATACAAACAGATGGACATTCAGCTATGATTGGCTACGCTATGGATGGTCATGGACTATATGAAAGATTAGATGCTTCGGGTAAGGAATACACCGATTTGGATGCTTGCCGTGGACATTCTGACGAAACCAGGGGCTATCACTATCATATTGAGAAAGCAGGTTCCAACAATTTTATAAATTGCTTGAAAGGTGCTTACGCAAACTGATAGAAGATTTATGAAAAAACTAAATGTAATGTTCTTATTTATTTTGATGGGTCTAACAGCTCAAGCTCATCAACCAGATTTGTCGATGTTGATGATTTATCAAAATGAGAAAGGAAAATATTTCTTGCAATTGTCAAGTTCTTTGGTGGCATTTGAAAGCATGGTCGATTATAAATATGGCAAAAATAGCTACAAAACGTCAGAAGAATTTAAAGGATTGTTTATAAAACATTTTCAAGAAAGTTTTTCAATGGAATCCAACAATCAAAACGAGATGATTTTTGGAAAAACAAAAGTCATGTTAGGACATGATACTAAACTGATTGCTGAAGTTTTAAATATGCCAAAAGGTCCATATTCTATCCAAGTTAGAAACGATGTATTTAAAGAAATGCCTCAAAATCAATGCATTTTAATATTTACAGGAGAAAAACTACCCAAACAACAATTCATATTATCAAAGCAAAACAACAATGAAATAATATTATTGTTAGAAAATGGCAAATGGAATTCGAAAGTTTATGACGAAAAAAAATGGAGCAAATTCAACATCATTTTTGGGATATTTTGCGTATTGATTCTTATAGTGGGTTTATATGCACTCATTAAAATAAATAGGACTAAAAAATTAAAATTATGAGTAATATTGGTTTCCTGAAATTGATTTCTCTCACATTTGTGCTTGCTTTTGTAGCTTGCACTGACAACGTATCTATTACTAATACCTCATATGCAGGCACAGGTTCAGTGACTCAGGGAGCTGGAACTACCTCCACTACAAATTTATTTCCTTCTGGGGTTCGAGTAGCGTCTTTAGGAACAATCATTTCAACCGACAACAAAACATGGGCCTTACCAGCCGAAGTAAATTTTACCAATGAAACTTTTCCATTTGCTTCAGATTTGTATAATTCTTATGTTTCAGGCCATAATTATGCCAATAGTTCTATAGCTACTGCCGCACTTTCGAGTAATAATATCGTAACAATCGATACGGATGGTGAAGTATTTACCGCATATATTTTTGGAGACAATTATTTTGAAATGTACATCAATGGCGTCCCCGTTGGCAAAGACCCTGTTCCTTATACAGATTTTAACTCTTGTATTGTGCGTTTTAAAGCCAAAAAGCCTTTCACGATAGCTGTTAAATGTGTTGATTGGGAAGAAAACCTCGGGCTGGGAACAGAAAAAAATGGATCTTCATCCAATTACATTGGCGATGGTGGTTTTGTAACACTCATTAAAAATGCTTCAGGAGGTATCGTTAGCATTACCGACAATACTTGGAAGGCTCAAACCTACTATACATCTCCTATTTCAGACTTAGCCTGTCTTTCTGAAAGCGGAAATGCACGTTTATCAACTAATTGCAATACATCGGTTGGTGCATCCAATAGCTATGGCATTCACTGGATAGTCCCAACAAATTGGTTCAATACTTCTTATGACGATTCGGGCTGGCCAATGGCAACCACTTTTTCAAACAGCACAGTGGGTGTCGATAACAAATCATCCTACACCAATTTTGCTGATGTGTTTGATAATGCCGCAAAAGATGCGAGTTTCATTTGGTCGTCAAATCTTAAACTAGACAATTTGGTGCTTTTGAGAAAGAAAATTGAATAATGTAAGAAAGAACACAAAGTGACTTATTATCAGATAATTACAGAAAGTATTTTATTTAAATTCAAACATTTTAAAACGAACAATTATGAATTTCAAAAAAACACAAATCGGCAAATTGATTATTGCTGTATCTCTTACCATGAATTTGGTAAGTTGCAAAGAAGAAGAGGCTGTAACCACCTCAACGACTTCCACCGAAGTACCTGCGGTATATAAAAAGGTTTATGGGGCAACCAGTATTACCAGCGACGGCACTTATATTACTTTCAAAACAAAAAATCTACCCGACCACAAAAGCCCATATTATGCAACCAGCAATGCCTTGTATGAAGCCTATATAGGAACAACTTTTGGTGGAAATACTTTCAAAAAAAATCCAAATACAATTTCAGAACTTTCAGTAACAGTCAAGATTCCGCTTAATCCTAAAGTGGATGCCACTCATGCCGCTACACCATTGGGGGCAATAGGCATCGCTTTAAATGGTGTGGCGTTTTTTAATCAGTATGCAGGCCCAAACAATCAGGCATTGACCAATGAAATCGTTAGTTTTGATAAATATTATGGACATCCCCAGAATTCAGGTGTGTATCATTATCATGTTGAACCCTTGTATTTAACTACCGTCAAATCTACAAAATCAGGCTTAATGGGCTTTTTATTAGATGGTTTCCCAGTTTATGGACCACAAGAAGAAAACGGCACAACCGTAACTAGCAGTCAATTAGATGCCTATCACGGACATACGCACACTACCATAGATTATCCAAACGGCACATATCATTATCATTTCACTGCTGATGCCCCTTATTTGAATGGAAGCGGCTATTATGGAACGCCTGGTACAATTACACAATAAATGAAACCAATAACCATAATAATTGTGCTTACTTTGATTTATTCTTGCAATAATCCAAAACAGACACTTATGCAGGAAATCCCTAAAAACTATTTCAGAAAATCTTCAGATAAAATCTCCATAAAAAATGATGTCGTTTTACTAAATAATAAAAAATATTCAGGTTTTTTGTTTGAATTAAACACCAGTAAAGATACCATTTTGGTAGAAGGATACATCGACGGGTTATTGAATGGCGTGTGTAAAAAATGGTATTCTAAGAAAAAACTAATGGAGGAAAGGCATTATTTGGGCGGACAGAAAAACGGAAGACAAATTGCATTTTGGCAAAACGGCCATAAAAAATTCGAGTTTTTTGCTAAAAATGATGCTTACGAAGGAGAATTGAGAGAATATAGTGAAAATGGACAAATGTTTCATTTGGCAAATTATGTGAAAGGGCAAGAGGAAGGCTCGCAAAAAATGTGGTATCATAATGGTAAAATTCGGGCAAATTATGTGGTCATTAAAGGCAAAAGATATGGATTACTCGGCACTAAAAACTGCAAAAATGTATCGGATAGTATTTTTGTGGCTAGGTAGTTGTTTGACAATCAGTTGCGGTGATGAAAAATCAAACCCAATTGCGTTACCCTATTATAATGAGCCAGATTTTACACCAATTTTTATTGAAAACAAATCAGAAGTACAAACCAAAATCTCTCATAAGATTGGCGATTTTTCTTTCTTCAATGAAGATAGCGTAAAGGTTTCTCATCAAAATATTGAAGGAAAAATCCATGTGGCCAATTTTATTTTTACATCTTGTGGAAGCATTTGCCCCACCATGACCAAAAACATGAAAATGGTGAGTGATAGTTTAAAAAATGAGGTTGTTTTATTGTCTTATTCAGTCACACCATGGATAGACAAACCCTCTGTTTTAAAAAAATTTAAGGCAAAAAACAACATAAAAAATCCCAATTGGCACTTTTTGACAGGAAACAGAACCGCTATTTATCAGTTGGCAAGGCAATCTTATTTTGCCGAAGAAGATATCGGTTTTAGCAAAGACAGCACCGAATTTTTACATACCGAACACTTTATCTTAGTAGACAAATTCAAAAGAATTCGTGGCGTTTATAACGGTACTTTAACCTTGGAAATGCTTCAATTGATTGATGATATTAAGACACTAAAAGCAGAATAGGGTGAAAAACAATTTAAGTCATGTCCTAAAAAAAATCGGAATATCTATCTTGGCAGCGATTGCTTTCAAATTACTATTTTTTAGGTTACCCGATTTTCTAGAACCAGACTTGCTTGTTATTCCTTTCATAGTTTTTATACTTTGGGAAGGTAATGTTTACATAGATAAACAATTAGAAAAAAAATATAGTTGGTTGACTAATCCCACTCAAAGAATAGTCAACCAATTTATCCTGAGTCTTATTTTTAGTGCCATAAGCCTATTTATATTGATGAATTTGATGCATTTTACCAAATTCAACGAAATAAGGTTATTCAATCGAGCAATCAGACAAATGTTTGTTCCAGCCATAATAATTACCTTTTTGAGCTTGGTAATATACATTTCGGGTCAGTTTTTAAAGGCTTGGAAACAAAGTTTATTGGAAGTAGAAAAGCACAAAACTGAAAGTGCCAATGCTCAATTACAAAACCTAAAAAACCAACTCAATCCCCATTTTTTATTTAATAATCTCAGTGTTTTGAGTTCGTTGGTGTACCAAAACCAAGATAAAGCGATAGATTTTATCAATGAATTATCAAAGGTTTATCGCTATCTTTTAGATAATAAAAATGCTGAGTTAGTGAGTTTACAAGAAGAGTTGGACTTTTTAGAGCACTATATTTATTTGCTAAAAATACGTTTCGGAGAAAATATTATCTTTAATATTCAGATTGAGGAAAGTCTGATTAGCTTTTTACCGCCCATGTGCCTGCAAATGTTGGTAGAAAATACCATTCAACACAACGAAACCTCACTAGCTAAGCCTTTAAAGGTATCTATTATTGCCAAAAATAATCGTTTAATTGTAAACAATCCAATTCAACCCCGTAGTGATAAGTCTGAAAGTTCTCAAACTGGCTTAGAAAACATGAAAACTCGCTACCAGTTTTTCACCGATGAAAAAATAGAAATTATTCATAATGAAAGTGTTTTTACGGTAAGCTTGCCATTAATTGCAAAAAAATGAAAGTAGTAATTGTAGAAGACGAAAAACTATCTGCAGAACATTTGAGTTTGTTGTTACAACGAATAGATAAAAATATTCAGGTAGTTCAATATTTCGATGCTGTGAAGTCTACCACTGATGCATTTGAGAAAGGACTTGATGCAGATTTGCTTTTTCTGGACATTCACTTGGCTGATGGAAATAGTTTTGAGATATTTAATAATGTTCAAATCGACATTCCCATCATTTTCACAACAGCTTATGACAATTATGCCATTCAGGCCTTTAAGCAAAATAGCATAGATTATCTTTTAAAGCCTATTTCACAACATGATTTAAAATTTGCACTTGAAAAATACAAAAAACAGCAACAAACCAACAATAAACAACTCATTGAAAATATTACAACTGCCTATCAGCAACTCAACAAACCATATAAAAGTCGTTTTTTGGTCAAATCAGGGCAAACGATTGATACCATTCAAACCGAAGATATCCATCATTTTGAGACCCAAGAAAGCTTATCTTTTTTAGTAACCAACAAAGGCAGCCGTTATGCCATTGATTATACGCTCGACCAACTCGAGCGTATCGTTTCGCACAAAGATTTTTTTCGAATAAACAGAAAAATAATCCTTCATATTAAAGCCATTGAAAAAGTTAGTATATACTTTAATGGTCGCTTATCCATCGCTTCCAATTTATTAAAAGGCGAGGCAAATATAGTTAGTCGAGAGCGGGTAAATGATTTTAAGGTTTGGTTGGAAGGATAGATTGAAAAGAATTTATTAGGAACTAACTTACTTTAGAAATTATTGACAAATCGAAAATCGGTGTTTTATTTTAATCAGGATTTATAAATAGTTAAAAATTTTCGTCAGAAAAATATCGCTTCCTAAACCAAATAGCCAAATTAACCAAGGAAATCAATGCCGGAACTTCAACTAATGGACCGATGACACCTGTAAAAGCTTGGCCACTATTGATGCCAAAAACGCCTATGGCTACCGCAATGGCCAATTCAAAATTGTTTCCTGTGGCCGTAAAAGCAATAGAAGTGCTTTTCGAATAATCAGCTCCAAAGTTCTTCCCGATGAAGAAGCTTATCACAAACATCACCGCAAAGTAGATGACTAAAGGAACTGCAATTCTAAAAACATCCATCGGAATCTCAACAATGAGTTCTCCTTTGAGGCTAAACATGATAAGAATAGTAAAAAGGAGAGCAATCAACGTAATTGGAGAAATAATAGGCACAAATTTGGTATTAAACCACACTTCACCTTTGTGTTTGATAAGTGAATATCTACTCACAATGCCCAACAGAAATGGAATACCAAGGTAAATTCCCACACTTTCAGCGATTTGAGCAATGCTGATATCAACTTCAAAGCCTTTAAAACCAAAATAAGGCGGCAAAATCGTAATGAAAAAATATGCATAAACACTATATAGAAGTACCTGAAAAATACTATTTAAGGCTATCAAACCAGCTGCATATTCTCTGTTTCCATCAGCCAAATCGTTCCAAACTACCACCATAGCAATGCACCGAGCTATACCAATGAGTATCAAGCCCACCATATATTCAGGATAATCTTGCAAGAAAGCGATGGCCAGAAGAAACATAAAAATCGGCCCAACAATCCAGTTTAGAAAGAGCGAAGCACCTAAAACCTTTGTGTTTTTAAATACTTCGCCCATTTTTTCATATTTCACTTTGGCCAAAGGTGGGTACATCATCAATATCAAACCAATGGCCAACGGGATATTCGTGGTTCCTGAAGAAAAGGAGGTGATAAAATTTGAAGATTGTGGAAATAAATTCCCGATAGCAACCCCAACAGCCATGGCTAAAAATATCCAAAGCGTCAAAAATCTATCTAAAAAACCAAGTTTTTTTCGCTCCCTCACTGGAGCACAATTATTTGCAGACATCGTAAATTTAGATTAACAACAGTTTTGATTTTGATTTAGTACACCATTCTGAACTACATCCAGGTAATCTTTCAATTTGGTAATTACACCCTCATCAATACAATAGCATATAGAATTTCCAGAAATATTACCTGTTATGATTCCAGCGTTTTTTAATTCCCTTAAATGCTGTGAAACAGTAGGTTGAGCCAAAGGCAGCTCACTAACAATATCACCACAAATGCAGGTATCAACTCGCATTAAATATTCTATAATAGCTATTCTTGCAGGGTGACCTAAGGCCTTGAAAAGCAGTGAAATCTCATTTTGATGACCCGAAAAACTGTCAGATTTGGTAATTCCCATGATTTATTCCTTTATTACATTAGAGAAAAGATAAAGCGTTTCTGTAGCAATTTGCTTGCAACGCTCATCGTACATTTTGGTTTCGTCAGCCGTATCATCAAATGCTTTCGGATCTTCGTATTGAGTAGCTACACGCAAACTGGCTCCAAAAACCACAGGACAAGCCTTGTCGGCACTGCTACAAGTCATAATGGCACAAAAATCATTTTGAGGATTTACCTCATAGTCATATTTTTTAGAAAAAGCCACTATCTCTTTTCCATTTTCATCATATTTTACATGATAAATTGGGTTAGCTCCTTCGGTAGTTTTCAATACTTCAAACCCAGCTCGTTTCACCGCAGCAACAGACCGTTCATTAAAAGCTGTACTTTCTGTGCCTCCAGAGTAGGATTCCACATTATGAATTCCGTAATACGCTGCAGCGGTTGCTGCCCAAATTTGCCCAAAATGACTTCTGCGAGAATTGTGTGTGCATATATAAATGAGTTTCGCATTTTCGCCCAATTGGTTTTTTTTAGTTACAAATGCTGCAATTTCTTCCAATTCAGATTTCCTTTTATCTGGTATTTGAAAAAAACTATTCTCAGCATTTTTTATGTATTCCATTAGCGTCTTATCCATCTCTTTTTGTTAAATTGATTCTAATTAGTATTTTGAAACACAAAACTATATCATAATATTGCAATATACAACTACACCCAAGAAACTTTAACAATTATCTAAAAATGAACTCAACTGAAATCCTGCTGTTCTTGTGGATAGAATCTCGGACACGTTTTAGCAATCAATTATTAACTATTTCAGAAGCGAATTTACCCAAAATGCTACTTCCATCTGTCAATTCTGTAGGTTTCTTGATTCGTCATATCGACGTATAGAATTGCTATTTGCTAAAAATATAATTGGTGATGCAGATCTAAAATTATAGCCAAAACTGTCATTGGTAAATATTGCAAAAGTAAAGGTTTATAAAACAGATATTCCTTAAGTAATAAAAATAAAAGGCAAATTTGAACATCTCACCATGCACATTGTAATGCCCCGCTCAATGGACATTCCTGAATATCAAGCAAATAAAAAAAAGCCGATTATGATTTTGAGCAAATTGAATGTGAAATTCTAGTTTTCTATTCTCAAAAAAATCTGGGAATCTACACCCACAAGAATAGTTTTATTCACGCCCATTTTTTGAGTGAAGATAAGAAAATAATGCGGCATATTGATAAAATAAGCGTTAACCGCAAAGTTGAAGTCTGCTTCCATGACCAAAAATAAAATTATATTATCTGAGAATCTTTAGTAAATATTTAAGCTCACAAATGTTTTCTGATTCATTCTCGCCCAATTCAGGGTTAAAGTAAATGGTCTTTAATCCTGCATTTCTAGCTCCTTCAATATCTGCTATCAGATTGTCGCCAATCATAATACTGTTCTCTCTTTTTGCATTAGCTCTTTCAAGAGCAAAATCAAAAATCGCCTTTTCGGGCTTTCTTGCACCTGCGATATCGTTGGTGATGATTTGGTCGAAAAAATGATAAATACCTCCGCTTTTCATTTTCTTTATCTGGATATCCTGATAGCCATTGCTGATGATGTGCATTTTGTAATCTCTTGCCGCTAAAACCTCTAAGGTATCAAATGCGTCGTCCATGAGATGATGTTGATGTGGTAAAAGATCCAATAGTATTTGATTGAGTTCGAGAGAAAAACGCTGGTCTATTTCAATATCCAAAGCCTGCAGGACTTTCTGAAATCTGAAAGTTCGGAGATAATCGTGTGTAATCTGACTCAAATCTAGCTGATTCCACATGGCGGAATTTATAGTAGAGAATTTTTGAAAGAAAAAATCAAAATCAACATTATCTGGAAAAATGCCCTTTTGCTGGTCGTAGATTTGGCGGATACATATCTTCGAATTTCTCTCAAAATCCCAAAGAGTATGATCTAGATCAAAAAATAAATGCCTGATTTTCAATTTATTATATTTTACATTTTTAATATTTTGCAAAATAGAATAGAAAAATCAGGCACCAAAATAATATCAATTAAATTAAGCTATCACCAAACGCTCCACAGGCTCATTGCCCACCAAGTGCTTCTCAATAATCTCATTTACATCTTCGGGCGTTACAAAGCCATAAAAAACTCCTTCAGGATATACCACCACCGAGGGGCCCTTGCCACAAGTATCCAAACAGCCTGCTCTTTGAGCTCTAATTTCAATATCTAATCCTTTCGCTTTCAATCCTTCTTTAAAAGCATTCACTAGCTCCATTCCTCTCTCGCTTCCACAACATTTCTTAGGAGCTTCTTTGTCATTAGTACAAACAAAAACGTGTTTTGTATATTTCATCTCTATATATTTTAAAAAAAATGCAACCCAATTATAGCTTGTTTTACTACTTCAACTTTTTTATAATACGATCTATTTATACTCAGTTTCAATAAAGTCTACCAATAACAAGTACACCATTAACTCATTAACCAACTCACGAATTCCAAATCTCCCAAGATTTCTCTGCTTGATACACCAACATGTCATAGCCATTGATAGTTTTGGCTCCATTTGATTTAGATTTTTGGAGAAATTTTGTTTCTGAAGGATTATAAACCAAATCAAAACAGAAATGTCCGTTTCCAATATTTTCATAATCCAAATCTGGAAAACTATTAACATTAGGGTAAGTACCCAGTGGAGTGCAGTTGATAATCAATTTACTTTCTGCCAAAAGCTCATTAGCTTTTCTATAATTTATGGTATCGTCAGTAGCTCTTCTTGAAACCAATTTATAAGCAATTCCCATATCTTCCAAAGCCACACAAACGGCTTTGGCCGCACCACCATTACCTAATACCAAAGCTTTTATACCTTTAGCATTTCCAAGAAATTCTTCTAATGATTTACGAAATCCGAAGTAGTCAGAATTGTAGCCTTTTAGTTTTTTATCGTCTAAAATCTTTATTACATTAACTGCCCCAATGCGTTCAGCAGCTGAATCTATTTCATTCAAAAAATGCTTTACAGCAACTTTGTATGGAATAGTTACATTCAAACCTCTCAAGCCCTCCGTATTTTTAACAATATTCTTTAACTCAACAATATCTTCGATTTCATACAAATTATATTGATGATCGTCTGAAATACCTAAACTCTGAAATTTTTCTGTAAAATATTTCTTCGAAAAAGAATGAGAAAGCGGAAAACCTACGAGGCCAAAATTTTTCATACTTTGTTGAGAAATTTAACTTTGATGATACCCCAAAGCATAGGCATAATTGAAACGAAAACAATTCCTAAAACCACTTTTTCGAAATTATCTTTCACCCATACATTGTTTCCTAATAAATAACCAACCATTGTAATGCTCGTTACCCATAATACAGCACCTATCACACAAAAAAGAATATATCTTGAATATTTCATACTGGCTGCACCAGCTACAAAAGGAGCGATTGTACGAATAATAGGCATAAATCTTGCAATTATCACTGCTTTCGGTCCATGTTTTACATAAAACTCCTCTGTTTGGGTAATATATTCACGTTTTAGAAATAGTATTTTGTCTCTTGATTTTATAAAATCGCTGAATCGCCTTCCTACAAAATAATTGACATTGTCACCTAAAAGTGCAGCCAGAATCAATAAAGGAACAACGATCGCTATGTCCAGCTGTCCGGTGGTAGCAGCCAATAAACCTACCGCAAAAAGCAAAGAATCGCCTGGTAATAAGGGCATTACAATAAATCCAGTTTCTACAAAAATAACCAAAAATAGCAAAGCGTACGTAAGCTTGTCGTATTCAGCTAAGAAACCCTCCAGTGTGGATAATGGATCTTTTAAAAACTCCAATAAAAAATGTATCAATTCCATAAATTAGTCGTCTTGTCTGATTCTGTCGTCCTGATAATATCTACCTAACTTATATTTTTGTTTCACCTCATCTGTAAGAAAAGTAGCAAAAGTATCTCCTCTCAAACCCAAACGAATGGTTTCTAAAGGTATAATCTCATTCGGAGCAATGTTTCCAAGATTTACGTTGGTACCCACCAATTTCACAAAATATACTTGTTGTGATTTTTGTGGAGCCTCCCAAATGATATTTTCCGCAGAGATGGCGTGAATTATTTCATCTACTAAACCTTGCCTTACTTCACCAGAACTTCTATAAAGACCAATATTTCCTCCTTCACGTGCCTCACCAATTACTTTCCAAGCACCAGCTTCTAGCTCAGCCTTCATCATTTCAATCCATTTATATGGAGCAAAAATCTTTTCGGCGTCTTTAGAACCAACCTCCGAAAGTACCTTACCCCTTTTGGCTAACTCCTTGATATAGTGGCATTTTTCGTCATGGGGCAAGGTAATGGATCCATCAGAAACCTCTGCATGTTCCAAACCGAACTTATCCAAAACACGCATGTAGTCTTCAAACTGACCACGTACCACAAATGCCTCGAACAAGGTACCTCCGAAATAAACAGGTATATTGGCAGATTTGTAAATAGCGAGTTTTTCATGTACGTTAGGAGTTACAAAAGATGTAGCCCAACCTAATTTTACTATATCAATGTAGTTTGATGAGATGCTCAGCATATCTTCGGTCTCTCTGATACTTAGGCCTTTATCCATAACCATGGTAAGGCCCTCATTTCGAGGTTGAACCGTACGCTCGGGCACTTGCGAAAGCGAGTAATTCATTTTTTCTATATATTTTTATATTCTAAAATAAAATACAAAAGTACGAAAATGCACCATTGTATTTATGACTTACAACAATTTAATGACCTTTTAAAAACAAAAACCGTGATTACACCATAGAATCACGGTTTTTTCCTATAACAATATCTTTTATTAATGGCCACCACCAGACATCGGAATATTTCCGATGTCCACTTTATTCTCGGAGTTTATAAGCAATGTAGCTCCCGCCGAAATCAATAGCAACACACCCGCAAAAGTTATTGCCTTTCCAGGGTCATTGTTCAGGAAATTTTTAAGAATATAGCCAAATGATAATGTTTGAATCAGCATGGGTATTACAATCATCATGTTGATAATACCCATGTAAACACCATATCTTTCCTTCGGAATGGCACCCACCACAATTAAATAGGGTATTCCCATCATACTAGCCCAGCCTATTCCGAAGCCAGTAATGGCTGGAAATAGTAGGTATTTATTGTCTATCATTGGAAAAGCTAAAAACCCCAATCCTGCCAGAACCAAACAAAATGCATGGACCATTTTTGGAGAATATTTTTTAGCAAAATAAACCAAACTAAAGGCCACCAAAAACATCACGATATTGTACCAGCCATTTACCAATCCCGACCAACTAACAGCTTCATTATAAACAGGATTGTCTTTATAAACAGTAGTTTTCCAAACAGATTGAGCAATACTTTTGGCTGAATTTTGCCAATAACAAAACAAGGCATACCACTGAAAAAGATACACTAAGGCTAACTGCCACATCACTTTGGGCATTTCCATTATTGCTTTTGGTATTTCTTTAAATGGTGTTAACAGGCTCAATGGTGAAGATTTCATTTCAGCCAATTCTTCATCTGTCGGCGGTATTTCAGCGGTTGTACGCATACTCCACCAAACCGATCCCACCGAACAAACTGCCCCTAAAAAAAACGAAGCATAAACCCATGTTGGCAATGATCCTTTTGTCCCGAGAAATATCATCGGAAAAACAAAAATGGACAAATTGACCAAGGTTTGACCTAAACCCGTAAAAAAACTTTGAGCCTGAAAACCAGTTGGTTGCTGAGAAGAATCGAGCTTGTCTGCTATAAAAGCCCTATAAGGTTCCATCGCAGTATTGTTGCCCACATCTAAAAGCCACAAAAGACCAGCTGCCATCCAAAGTGAACTACTAAACGGATAAAGAAACAAGGCCAAACTGCACATAACTGCCCCTATAAAAAAATAAGGTTTTCTTCTACCAAACTTCGGCGACCAAGTCTTATCAGACATTGCTCCAATTATGGGTTGAATTAGAAGACCCGTCATTGGACCAGCAAGATTCAAAATCGGAATTTGGTCAGGGCTGGCTCCGAGCATATCATAAATGGGATTTACAGCACTCTGTTGTAGTCCAAAACTATACTGAATGCCGAAAAAACCAACGTTCATGTTGATAATATTGGCAAAGGTAAGTTTTGGTTTAAAGTTCGTATTCATAGGTTCAAATGTTAGTATTTTTACAAAAGAAATTAAAAAAATTATATTCTAGTTGATTCTTTTGAATATTTATTAAAATTTAATTGAGTAATATTGTGATTTGGCTGGTACTGGAATAGATTTGAAGAATGAAGATTGGAAGCATAAAAAGTATCATAGTTCTTATTTTGATTGAATTGTTTTGCGGTAATTTATCTGCTCAAAACCTTCTGAAAATTAACAAAATAGAAGTTTCTGGTAATTCAAAAACCAAAGAGGAAATCATTCTCAGAGAGTTAAACTTTAAACTCGGAGACAGTCTTTCTACAATCGACATTGAAAAATATATAGAAAAAAGCAAGCAAAACCTCATCAACACCAATCTTTTCTTAACTGTAAATATTCTTTATAATTCCAGCGACCAATTCACTGATGTTTACATAGCTCTAAAAGAAAGATGGTATTTGGTTGTGCTCCCAGAGTTACTATTAGCAGACAGGAGTTTCAACGAATGGTGGTATGAACGCAACCGCGACCTTACTCGACTAACCTATGGCATCAATGCCAAACACTTTAATCTCTCTGGCAACAACGACCAACTCAAAGCCAAAATAATGGGAGGTTTTATACCTTATTTTGAGCTGTCATACGCCAAACCATATATTGACAAACGCAAACGTATAGGCATAAGGACTGGCGTTTTTTACTCTTCACAACGCACCATGGCCTACAGAACATGGAATGATAAACTCGACTTTTTTGTTAGCGAAAAACGGATGAGGGAACGTAAGGGAGCCATTTTTGAACTCAGACTCAGAAATGCACTTTATAATTTCCATTCTATCAACTTGGGTTACACCAACACCACGCTAGCCGATACCATTACAAGACTCAATCCAAATTATTTTGAGACCAATACAAATAATCAAAAGGTTTTCAGTTTTACCTATGATTATCGTTTTGATCAACGTGATAACAGGCAGTATCCACTAAAAGGTCGATTGCTGTATACTCAACTTAGCAATTTTTATGTCAAAGGTGGTTATAACCAAACCAATATTTTTGGATTGTATTCCTTATTTCAACCGCTAAAAAAGTCGTTCTTTTGGGAAAGTAGTGCGAGGGTAAAATTCTCAAATCCAAAAAAACAATACTATCCTTTAATAACAGGATTGGGTTATTCAAACAATTTAGTAAGAGGATACGAACTTTATGTCATTGATGGTCAACACTACAGTTTATGGAAAAATACATTAAAATATGAACTGTTAAAAAAGGAATTCAATCTTAAAAAAATCATAAAACTATCACAATTCAGCACGCTTCCATTGGCCATTTACCCCAATGCCTATTTTGACTTTGGATACATTAAAAACTATTATCCAATTTATAGCAATTCTAAATTATCAAATAAACTCCTAAAAGGTGGTGGATTGGGCCTTGACATTGTGACTTGGTACAATAGTAACGTCAAAATGTATTATTCAATAAATCAAATGGGTGAGAGAAAATTCTTCTTTGGAATCTCTAGAGATATCTAAAAAGTATATTATTTTTTTAAAAACCTTTTTATTAGTATTTTAGCGATCTTTTTTTACAACCTTTATCTAAAAACTTGAGTATACTAGCCTTAACCTACCCTAAAAAAAGGAGCGTAAAAGCTTCAATTTCTAAACTAGCCAATAAAATTTTTGGCAATAATGAAGGAGTTTTTCGAGGATTTGAATTTGGACAAGACCTAGAGGAGATTATATTAAAAGAAAATTTCAAAGTTTTCGAAAGAGAAAAAGACTACGTTGGAGTGTCATTTACTAACTCCAAGATGGAAACCATTGATATTTTGTACTTTAAAAACATTTTCAATAAACTTGAAAAAATCCAAGTTGATATATACTTAAATTCAGAGCAAGAAAGTAACGAATTATTTGACTTTGTCTTCCATCAAATTTTTGAAAAACGTGGGTTTCCCATTCCCATAAAGCTTGGCTACTGCTGGAATAGACTAAATGAGCCCAAAATATCTCTTTCTAAAGTAAATAACAAAATTGAACAAGGTATTTTGTTGATATTCGAAAGATAAATTCTTTCAGCTTTATAGAGAATAGAAATACTTTTGAAATGCTACTCGGAATTTACTACCAAATTTCTGAACTTTGCCATTTAATTTTTATCAAAAATAAATGGATGTAATAAGACTTCTTTCTGACTCAATCGCCAACCAAATAGCGGCTGGCGAGGTAGTACAAAGACCCGCTTCAGTGGTGAAAGAACTCATGGAAAACTCCATAGATGCAAAAGCGACTTCGATCCAACTTATCGTAAAAGATTCCGGAAAAGTACTGATTCAGGTGATTGACAATGGCTTGGGAATGTCTCCAACCGACGCCCGAATGTGCTTTGAAAGGCATGCTACATCAAAAATAAAAGAATCAGCTGACCTGTTTAATATCCGAACTATGGGCTTCCGAGGTGAAGCATTGGCTTCAATTGCGGCTGTAGCTCAGGTGGGACTTAAAACAAAAAGAACCGACGACGAACTTGCTACCTTAATAAAAATTGAGGGTTCAGAAGTAAAAAGTCAGGAGTTTGTTCAAAGCCCACAAGGTACAAATTTGGCCATTAAAAATCTTTTTTTTAATGTTCCTGCCAGAAGGAATTTCCTAAAAAGCAATCCTGTGGAAATGAAACACATCATTGAAGAGTTTCAGCGGATAGCAATGGCACACCCAGAAGTTCAGTTTTCACTTTTTCATAACGAAATAGAAATCTACAATCTGCCAGAAGCCAAGCTGAGTAAGAGAATCGTCGACGTCCTAGACAAAAGTTATCGAGACCAACTGGCTCAATGTCAAATAGATTCTAGTTTTATCAAGATAAATGGATATGTGGGCAATCCTCAAACTGCAAAAAAAGCCCGAGGTGAGCAGTTTTTCTTTGTAAATAAGCGATTTATAAAAAATAGTTATTTACACCATGCTGTTACTGGGGCTTTTGAATCTACAATTCCGCAAGGTTCACATCCGTTTTACGCACTATTTATTGAGATTGACCCGAGCCACATTGATATCAATATTCACCCTACCAAAACAGAAATTAAATTTGATGACGAAAAAGCCATTTATGCCATATTGAGATCAGCAGTAAAACAAGCCATTGGTGTATATAACCTCACGCCAAGCATTGATTTTGAGGCTGACATAAACATCGGAAATTTCATTAATACTTTACCCCCAAACCCTAACTTTAGGCAAGATTCGGGCAAATCCATCTCTGCTTTTGAGCAAGAACCAAAATCTTTGGCAGAAATAAACGAAAAGAGCAATCGAAACAATTGGGAGAAACTCTTTGAAGGATTTGGGTCGAAAATTAATGAAGCGGAAAACGAACCGCAGCAATTGATTTTTAGTAGTAAAGTAAATAGAATGGAGGAGATTGTCCAACTTCCCAAAGACGGCACAGACATTAACGCCATACAAGTTCACTTTCAGTTCATTATCGCCCAAGTAAAAAGTGGACTGATGCTCATCGATCAGCAAAGTGCTTATGAACGAATTTTTTACGAAAAATACTTAAAAGAAATCAATACGCATCCGAGTGCTTCGCAACAACTATTGTTTCCGAAAACCGTTACTTTAACAGCCATCGATTATGCCATGAGCTTCGAAATTATAGACATGATCAGAAACATCGGTTTTAATGTGGAGGAATTTGGACAAAATACGTACTTGATCAATGGTGTTCCGAGTCAATTTATGGATGAAGACGAGGGTATGCTATTCAAAAGCATCATTGAGCAATATAAAATCAACGAAAACAATCAGAAAGTGGACAAAAAAGAAGCTTTGGCCAAAACGCTTGCGAAAAGAAACGCTACCAAAATGTCCAAACCTCTCACAAAACCCGAAATGTCTGGGTTGATTAATCAGCTTTTTGAAACCTCTATGCCTTCAGTCAGTCCGGATGGCAAACCTGTAATGAGTATATTAAGTTTAGAAAAAATAGCTACCTTGTTGTTGAATTGATGCGTTTTGAACCAATTATAAAAGAAAAAACTTTAACTATCAAAAACCAAAAAATATGTTTGACCGAATAACACCTATGGTGAAAAATCTTTTGATAATCAATATTGGAGTTCAGATTCTGATGATGCTAACAGGAAACGGTATAATTTATAAATTTTTCGCATTTTACACTCCAATAATTCCATCTGAAGGTTTTGTTTTAAATCCAAGCTTTAAAATTTGGCAAGTAATAACCTACATGTTTATACATTCCTATGAAAACTGGGGTCACTTGATAAGTAATATGTTCGGACTTTTTATATTCGGTTCGGCACTTGAAACATTTATGGGTTCAAAGAAGTTCTTGATATACTATTTGGTTTGTGGAATTGGTGCAGCTTTAATCAATTCTGTTATTAATGTTTATGAACTAAATAGCATTTCCAGCGATGTTTTAGCTTTAAAAGAATCCGCAGAAATTCCGATGGTGGGAGCTTCAGGAGCTATATTCGGTATTTTGATGGCTTTTGGATTTCTTTTTCCTAATGTAGAGATGATGTTGCTGTTTTTTCCGTTTCCTATTAAAGCCAAATATTTTGTTGCAATGTATGGCGTATATGAATTGGTACAAGGTACAGCAGGCCTTCAATCTGGCATAGCACATTTCGCACATTTGGGTGGATTGCTCACTGGATTTATTTTATTAAAGTTTTTTGGCTTTTCGAAAAGAAATTATTACTAAATTCGTATCCGTTTTCGTTCAATACCATAGCTAATGAGAAGTGTATTTTCAGACATATTGAATGCTTTTAAAAAAAATAACAATCAAATCATCCAATTGATCTTGATTAATATTTTTGTATTCTTATTTCTGGCACTACTTAATTTTAGTTTTAGATTCTTTACTGACCCAAATATCTACCATGCATTTGTTCAGAAAAATTTTTACGTCAACTCCTCATTTTTAGAGCTTATCAGAAGGCCATGGACATTAATTGCCTTTCCATTTACCAACTCGGGCATCTTAGATGTCTTATTTAATGGATTAGCTCTATTTTGGTTTGGCAATATCCTGGTTGACTTTTTAGGTGGACGAAAAACCATGATAATATACATCACCGGTGCAATTTTCTCGGTGTTCTTTTACATGGGAGTTTGGTCAATTCTGCATATCTTAAATCAAAACACTGGAAATCCATCTATTCTTTACGGAGCATCTGCTGGTATTTATGCAGTAATGTTTGCGGCTGTAGCATTATTACCCGAATATGAGCTAATGTTTTTTAGGTTTTTTATAAAACTAAGAATCTTGGCCATAGCTTTCTTGGTACTGTCTCTATTACTCAACCCTCATGCAGGTGTTTTAAACTTAGGAGCTGCAACCTTCGGTTATCTCCAAGTCAAATTTATGAGAACAGGCCTCAATGTTACACAACCCATAGAAAACTTTTTCATTTGGCTTTCTAATTTAAGTAAACCCAAGAAGAAAGTGGTTGTAAAAAAATATAGCTCAGTAGGAGAATATAGTGGGGGACAATTTTTTGATGACAACAATATCCCTAATCAAGAGGAAATAGATTATCTTTTGGATAAAATAAACAAAGGTGGCGGGTACGAAAGTTTATCCAAAGAAGAAAAAAACAGATTATATAGGGCTAGTCAAAGAAAAGACTAACTGATGAAAACAAATTAAACATTTTGGCTTTTGTGAAAGTTAAAATGAAATAAATAAACGCTATATGCTAATTACCCAGGGCAATCTTCTAAAGGACATCAATCTACCAGAAGATTTGAAAAAACTTAGGCCAGACCAAATGCATCAGGTTTGTCAGGAATTGAGACAATATATTATCGATATGGTTTCGGTTCATGCTGGTCATTTTGGTGCAAGTTTGGGAGTGGTTGAGCTTACGGTAGCCTTGCATTATGTGTTCAACACACCTGACGACCAACTCATTTGGGATGTTGGACACCAAGCCTACGGACATAAAATTTTAACAGGGAGAAAAGAAAAATTCTATACCAATCGCATTTATGGTGGCATTTCTGGTTTTCCTAAAAGAAAAGAGAGCGAGTACGATTCCTTTGGTGTAGGACATTCATCCACATCTATATCTGCTGCTTTAGGCATGGCAATGGGTTCTATGCACAACGGAGAAAAACACCGTCAACATATTGCGGTAATTGGAGATGGTGCTCTTACAGCTGGACTCGCATTTGAAGGCATGAATCATGCAGGTTCCATAGAAGATGCTAACTTGCTGATAATTCTCAATGACAACTGCATGGCCATAGATCCCAATGTTGGTGCATTAAAAGAGTATCTAACAGATATAACTACTTCAAAAACCTACAACAAGGTAAAAGATGAAGTCTGGAATCTATTAGGCAAGATGAGTAAATTTGGTAAAAGTGCCAGAGACATTGTAGCCAAAGTTGAAAACGCTATGAAAGGTGCTTTACTCAGCCAAAGTAATTTTTTCGAAGCACTTAATTTGAGATATTTTGGCCCGATAGATGGCCACGATATAGATCATTTGGTAGCCGTACTTAGAGATATGAAAAATATTCCCGGCCCAAAAATATTGCATGTACTTACGGTAAAGGGCAAAGGTTACGCCCCTGCAGAACTTGACCAAACCAAGTGGCACGCACCTGGTCTTTTTGATAAAGTAACGGGCGAAATCAAGAAAAAAATCATCACGCATCCAACTGCTCCTAAGTATCAGGATGTTTTTGGTCATACTATAGTAGAATTGGCAGAGAAAAACCCAAAAATAGTGGGAATTACACCTGCCATGCCTTCGGGTTCTTCTTTAAACATTATGATGAATGTGATGCCCGATAGAGCTTTTGACGTAGGAATAGCAGAGCAACACGCTGTGACCCTTTCGGCTGGAATGGCCACTCGTGGACTAACTGTTTTTTGTAATATCTACTCTTCATTCATGCAAAGGGCGTATGATCAAGTCATTCATGATGTTTGTATTCAAAATTTGCCTGTAATATTTTGCTTAGACAGAGCTGGTTTTGCCGGAGCAGACGGACCAACACATCACGGGGCTTACGATATTGCTTTTATGCGTTGCATACCCAATATGGTGGTAGCTTCACCGATGAATGAAGAAGAATTACGAAACTTAATGTTTTTGGCTCAATCTGATGATTTTCAAGCTGGCAGTGAATCCATCACGCTTAGATATCCACGTGGTGAGGGAGTTATGCCTGATTGGAGAAAGCCATTTTCAGAAATTAAGGTGGGTGAAGGTCGCAAAATAAAAGACGGCGAGGATTTGGCCATTCTGAGCTTTGGCCCGATAGGCAACGAAGTTACCAAGGCCATTGATATTTTAGAGCCCGCTATGAGTATTGCTCATTACGACATGCGTTTTGCTAAACCATTGGATGAAGTATTGCTGCATGAAGTTTTTGAAAAATTTGACCACGTAATAACAGTCGAAGACGGTTGTTTACAAGGTGGAATTGGCTCAGCAGTTTTAGAATTCATGGCAGACCACAACTATTCAGCAAAAGTAAAACGCTTGGGTATTCCTGACAGATTGGTAGAACATGGCGAGCAATATCAGCTTTACGCCGAATGCGGATACGATGCCGCTGGTATTGTAGAAACCGTACGTTCTCTTCAAATTCAAGGTCATTTGGCATGATTTTACAAAGTTTTGGATTAAGAAATCTACCTGAAACGGAGGAATTCCCTTTTAATCTCGAACTTGTAAAAAATCTTCCTTATATATCTTTAAAAAAGCCAGTTACATTTTTTGTAGGTGAAAACGGCTCGGGGAAATCCACACTTCTAGAAGCCATTGCTTATGCTTCTGGTGTACCAACAGCCGGAGGAATTAGTATATCAGACGACCCCCTGATGGAACCTGCTCGAGATTTGGGCAAAATGCTTTCATTGAGATTTATTGAAAAAACCAACCGTGGTTTCTTTGCACGAGCAGAAGATTTTATAGGTTTTGTAAAAAACATCTTGCGAAGCATTGCCGAGTTAGATGCCGAAATTAAGGATATCAAAGAAACTTGGACGGGCGGTGACATAAACTTGGCCCTGAGTCCATTGCTGAGTGAAAGAAAGGAAATAACCGACCGATATACCGAAAACTTGGACGCTATGAGCCATGGCGAAGGTTTTTTGAAATTTTTTAATACCCGCATTACTAGCAAAGGCCTTTACCTCATAGACGAACCTGAGGCTGCCCTCTCACCTGCCCGACAGTTGAGCTTGATAGTTTTGATTCAAGAAGCCGTTAAAAACAAAGGTTCGCAGTTTATCATTGCCACGCATTCACCCATCATCATGGCCATGCAAGAAGCCCAAATTCTACATTTTGAAAATAACGCTATCCGAGAAATCACCTACACCGAAACGCCTCACTATCAACTCACCAAGGCTTTTATGGATAATCCTGAAAGGTATTTGAGAGAGTTAGAGGGGTGAATTCGCGATTTGCAAATTGCAAATTCTTCTTTTTAATTATTTCCAAGTCTTTTATTCATTAGTACATTTAGACTCCTTATTACTTAATAAGCCGTTTTAAAAATTACTTTTGTCAAAGGTTTTAATTTCTAAAAATTGTCATGGCAATTATTTCTACATTGTTATCCAAATTGACTTTAGCATACATTGCGGAGGTTGTTACTATATCTGCTGTGAAACAAAGCACAACGGCAGCAATTAAAAGTGCACCTAAAATCTTCAGTTATTTAAAAGGCATTATTTCTGATATCGAAATTCCTGTAGATAATCACCTTGAAAAAGCAATTAAAAAATCTCAATGGCTTGCATTAAGGCTTATTGTGGAAAGAATGTACAACAAGGGAGAATTAAAGGACAGCTATCCAAATATCCATCAAACGGTAAACAGAATAGTTGATTTAATTGAAAAAGATAAATACATTTTAGGTAACAAAACATCCAATTCAAATGAAATTGAACTTCTAATCATTGACAATAGTGATGAAAAAACGATAATTAACTTAAAGAGCAAAATTTCGGAATTATTTTTAGAGGAACTAGACATTTCTACTGGCAATGTAAAGGAATTAGCCGATTACATTTTACTTAAAAAGTACATTGAGAAAGGTTGGGAAGAAGAAAATTTAAACTGGTTCAATTTAGTTGTTGCATTCTTCAAGAACTCATTATTAGGAGATAATAATCCGGCAAAAGATGCATTTCAAAATCAAACTCTTTCACAAATCAAGCTCCAACTCGATGACTTTTATAACTATGCAGATCAGTGTATAAAAAACATTAGTAAAGAATTATTTAGTCAATTTCAAATAGGTTTAAATGAATATAAAAAAGATCTTACTGAAATAAAACACGAGATTTATTACTTGAATTCAAAATCATTAAATCTTAATGTATTTGATAAATATAATGAACTTACAATTAAAAAAGAAGAAACAAAAATAAGGATTCACGCAATACAAATTAAAATAAATGAAACATATGAGCTGTTAAAGCAAACTTCTAATCTACAAATAAAAGAGAGGTTTCAGAAGGATATAGAAGAATTGGGAATGAAGCTTTCTTCCAATAATAACGAACTGGAGGAAACTGAGAAAGATCTAACTATTTTTATTTCAGATATCTATCGAGTTTCGAAAGCTATTGTTTTATTAAGTAATGACAGATTAGAAATAGCAAAAACTGCATTAGAAAATGGACACCTAGAAATCTTGGAAAATATCATAATGGAAGAGGACATTGATAAACAATATTCTAGAATAATTGAGCAAGAAAACAACTTAAAAGAAAACAAAGAAATAATTGCAAATGAATATCTTACTAATGGCTTTATAATTTTGGCACTCAAAAAAGGAGAAAATTGGTTAAATGAAGCGATCCGAAACTTTGAAAAAGCGTCAAATATCTCATCAAACCCAAATTTACAATTTGATATAGCGAATTTTTATAAAGACTACCATCTCCCTTTTGAAGCGATAACTATCTATAAAAAATCTATCCAACTAAATCCAGAAGCTCTTATAAAATCTCAAATTTGGAATAATCTAGGAATAATTTACAGGAGTATGGATGATTTAAAAAACTGTGAAGATTCGTATCGAAACTCTATTGAAATTAAGAGATTACTTGCTGAGGAAAATCCGAAAGAGAATCTAATTTACCTAGTGTATTCTTTGACAAACTTTGGTGTTTTTTATGCCCAATATGACATGCTAACCGAATCAAAAAGTAATTATTTTGAGGCATTGGAATTACTGGAAAGGCTGGACAAAGAATTCAAACTAGATGTACTCAAGGAGTATGCTGGTGTTATGAATAATCTAGCTCAAATTTCTGAAAGAGAAAGTTTATTTGAACTTTCAAAAATTGGATTCGAGGAGGCTATCAGGCTAAAACGAATATGTTTGGACAGAGATAACAGTTCTTCTTTTAAGGTAAGTTTAGCTGATTCGATAATGAACTTAGGAAACGTTCATTTAAAATCCTTTCGATTTGATTTGGCTCAATCATTTTACAACGAGGGATTCGAAATAATTAAGCAAGTCTCCTTAGTGGAGCCCTATAAGTTTGACTCAAATCTTGCCAATTCTCTAAATACAATTGCAAACTTTCATTTAATGACAAATAACTTCAAAAGGGCCTTTTCATTACTCAATAAGGCCTTACAAATTTTCCAACGAAACAATATAAATAGTAAATTCGATATTCAAATTGCTCAAATATATACCAATATGGCAAGTACACTAAAACATTTGGATAAAGCTCACTATAAAGAATATATCCTTAAGTCAAATGAGATAATAAGTAAAATGAATAATTCTTCAATTTTTGTCAAAGAATTAAAATCTGCAAATGAGACTATTCTTATTGACTAAACCACCTCCACAATATGATTCTTCTTTCCTTTTCCTATCAAAATATATTTGCCTGAGAGCAAACTAATTTCTGAAACAGCCAATTTTTCGTCCTGAGTTTTTATTTTGTTTATACTCACCGCATTTCCTTGTAAGGCTCGCTTAGCTTCGCCTTTTGAGGGATATATTTCTCCGTTGGTGGTTACCGAAATCAAATCCAACAAGGAAGGACAAGCATCAAAATCAACCTGAGAGATGGTTGTTTGTGGTACCCCGTCGAATATCTTTTTGAAAGTATTTTCGTCCAAACTTTGTAGGGTTTCTAACGTTGCCTTTCCATACAATACTTCGGAAGCCTTTACGGCCAATTCATATTGTTCTTTGCCATGAACACGCGTAGTAACGTCTTCTGCTATAGCCTTTTGAACCAATCTCAAATGCGGAGCTTCGGCATGTTGGGCTTCGAGCTTTTCTATTTCTTCTTTGCTCAAAAGCGTAAATACCCTGATGATTCTTTTACAATCTTCATCGGCCTGATTTATCCAAAACTGGTAAAATTCATACGGACTGGTCATGTTTGGGTCTAACCAAACATTTCCACCCTCAGACTTGCCGAATTTTGTGCCATCGGCCTTGGTCACCAATGGCGTAGTAAGTGCATACGCTGAATATTCTACATCACCTTCTGCGTCAGAGCCGTCGTTGTTTTCTTTTCTGCGAATCAACTCCGTTCCAGTGGTGATGTTCCCCCATTGGTCAGAGCCACCCATTTGTATTTTTACACCTTTGTGTTTGTATAAATGGTAAAAGTCATAGCCTTGGAGCAATTGATAGGTAAATTCGGTGTAAGAAATGCCTGTGGTAATTCTGTTTTTGACAGAATCTTTGCTCGACATATAATTGACTGTCAAATACTTACCCACCTCTCGCAAAAACTGCAAAAAGCCAAAGTCTTTAAACCAGTCGTAGTTGTTGACCATTTCAGCACTGTTGGCACCAGAATTGAAATCTAAGAATTTTTCCAATTGCTTGCGAATGCCTTCTTGGTTTTCTCTTAATATGTTTTCATCTAAAAACTGTCTTTCAGCAGACTTTCCAGATGGGTCACCTACCATACCTGTGGCTCCACCTACCAATGCATAAGGCTTATGGCCAGCTCTTTGCAAATGCACCAAAAGCATGATAGTGGCTAGGTTGCCGATATGCAAAGATTTGGCAGTTGGATCAAATCCAATATAGGCCGAGGTCATTTCTTTGTCTAATTGCTCAGCTGTGCCAGGCATCATCTGATGAAGCATGCCTCGCCACTGTAATTCTTCTATAAAACTCATTTCTTATTAATTCTTTTTCTTTACGCCGTATTTCCTTTTCCAGAGGTAATATTCTGAAAACGTGTAAGTTGCAGATACCTGAATACTTCTATTTCTAAAGTCAAGCGGAGTGAGTAAATACTTGGAAGTACTCACGTTTTGAAGACCATGGGTATAGCGTATATTTAAGCTAAACAATGAAAACATATCCAACATGTTAATTCTTGTGCCAACGATCAAGCTTTTATCGGTGGCAACGTCAGGCCCATAAATCGTAAGACCGTCTTTTTTGTAGCCTTGGTTCAATGCCCAACTTGGCTCATAGCCTGCCTCAAAGTAGATACCTTTAATTGGCGTAAAACCGACGATAATAGGTGTAGAAATATATTTGTAGGAGTATTTGGCTTGAGCAGGTGAAGTAGTACTTGCTCCTTTTAGCTGATAAACCAGTTCAGGCTGTAAACTTAAAGGCCCAAAATTAAATCTTGTAAAAATACCTCCCTGATAACCAACTGAAAGTTTTTTCTTAAAAGTCACAGTGTCTAATGTTGCAATGCTATTCACCAAAATACCTGCTTTGGGTCCAAACTCGAACAACCTGGGTTTGATCTGACCTAAAACTGGAAGACACAAAAAAGAAAGAATAATTATACGAATGGAGTGCATTTTTGTTTTGTTTATGTTTGAAACGTCTCAGCAACGCCAAAAAGTCTGCAAATCTACTAAATTTTAAGCCGTTATTTGAGTTTAGAATAAAAAAATCCTGCTTTCTACATTCAAAAAGCAGGATTTTTGGTTTGATTATTTTTTATTTTTTCAATGAAAACTTCAATGAAGCACTTACCCCAAATCTCTTTGGTGGTACCAGATAAGAAGCTTGTCTAAATGGAAACTCAAAGTATGGTGTAACCTGACCAAAGAAACGTTTATATTGATACTGGGCACCCATTCCATAATATAAGTTACTGAAAATCTTCGGCTTATACTGATTTTCGAACTTATTATAATCTAATGAACCATCAAAGTTTTGACCATTAAACTTTACAGTTTCCATTACTGAAAGATCTAGTTTAGTACCCGTGCTGAGCATAAAGGCCCAATTGTATCTTACCGGAACATAATAACTAAAATATATCGGTAACTTTATACTCGAAGTTTCGATTTCGATATCTTGGATTTTATCAGGTTTTTGAGGAATAAAAGGTTTGTATCGGTCCTCAAATTTCTTACCAGTAAACATATTAAAATCCCTAGAGAGTTTATATTCAAACTCTTTTTTGCCAGTAATCAGCAATCCAGTATTTAAAGCAAATCTTTCTCCCAAAAAGACCTCCAAAGCAGGTCCTAAGCTGTTAAATTGCTTGCCCATATAATCGCCCGTTATTCCAAATCTGGCATTTATTCTGCTCAAATCTATTTTTTTAGGTTTCTTTTGGTCGGTAGGAAGCGAAGCCTTATTTTCTGGAATAATTAATTCTTCAACTTGCTTTTGCTCCTTCTTAGGTTCTTCGTCAACTTTAGCTGAGGTATCCTCCACTTTAACTGCTTTCCGTTTTTCGTCCGAAACCTCCGCAACAACCTTATCTCCCTGTTGATTAGCTTGAAAAGCCAAGTTGGTTTCTGCTAAATCTTTATCTGAAACGGTTTTATTGTCTGTCAATTTTTCAATCAAATCGATATCTAAATTTTTAGCCTTTTTATATGCTTTTTCAATATCAGATTTTGAATTCAGTACTGTTTTATCACCGTAAATTTTCTCCTCTTTAAGATTTCTACTTGCTTTTTCAGTCTCAATCCCAGATAAATTTCTAGTTTTCAAAGTTTCATCTTCCACATATTCATCATCTACTCTTACATATCTTGTAACATAGCGAGTGGTATAAACAGTATCATTCTGCCTAACATAAATAGTATCAGTAACGATTTTTGTTTCTGGCGAATCGGTTATAGTAGAAATTTTGTCATTCAGTAATTTGTTTTCTTTTCTAATTGTTTGATTGTTGTATTGTGATCCTAAAAAGGCAACAGTGGCAATGCCTCCAAATACCCAAGATCCATAATCTCGCAGAAAACTCATATACCACGGTATGGGCAAGGAGCGTTTGAGCTTCTGCCAGGCCGCCTCACTATACTCCGGCCGTATAGATTCAAGCTTTTTTCTTATGTCATCATCAAAATTATTCTCAGACATGATTATTTTGATTTATATTTTCATCTAAATATAGCGTAACCCATTCTTGCATTTTGTGTCTAGCTTTTACAAGATTTGACCTTGACGTGCCTTCATTAATGTTGAGCATCTCTGCTATTTCAGCATGCGAGTACCCTTCAACGACGTAGAGCGAAAAAACCATCCGATAAGATGGAGGAAGTTTTTGGACCAACTCCAATATATCCTCCGCTGACATTCGCTCCACCAAATGATCATTGGTTTCGATTTGCGGAGCATTTTGGATGTCTATCAAACTTACTTTTGGACTGTTACGCCGATAATAATCTATGCAAGTCCTTACTAAAACCGTTCGAAACCAAGCTTCAAAAGACTGATTGGCGTCGTACATTTTTATTTTGGCAAAAACTTTCAAGAAACCATCGTTCACCATCTCATCGACTTCATCGGTCGATCCAGCATACCGCAAACAT
>JAIPAJ010000191.1 GCA_021740125.1 Leadbetterella sp.
AACGCTCAGATTATAATGGTAGCTCCATGCTGTCATAAACAGATTCGGAAACAAATTAAGCCTCAAGATGAACTGAATCTGCTCACGAAATTTGGAATTTTAGAAGAACGTCTAGCCGAGAGTTTAACGGATCTTATACGGGCTTTGATTTTAGAGGCTTATGGTTATCAAACCAAGGTTTTTGAATTTATTAATTCAGAACATACACCAAAAAACTTGATGATTTCAGCGGTTTTCAGAGGACTAGATGAGCATAAGCGAATCGAAAAGTTAAACGAAGTAAAAGCCTTAAAATCAAGATTTGGAATAAATTTTCACTATTTAGAAAAGCTTTTGGGAGATTAAACTTCTGATATTTACATATCTTGAAAATCACAAATTCTTAATAATCTCCACCGTTCTGGTTCTTTCGGCTTCTTTTTCTTTTTCGAAATTTATGCCATAAGATGTTGGTTGCTTGATATTAGAGTATTGATTTTTCTCCAAAACATTTTCACATTGTTTTATTAATGAAAACACCATTTCGTCTTTTAAGCCTTCGTCTAGGGCAAGATTGTAAAGTTTAACGGCTTTTGTCAAAATGTCAGCTATGGCTTGAGGACTACGCTGAGACATTGCCAACCTTTGCATTTCATTGGCTTGTTCAAGTGTAAGTCTTGGATAAAGACCTCTATTCGGGTCAAATGGATTGATTACCAACAAGTCACCCAAATGCTTTTTGGCGATTTCATATTTTCTAAAAGCTCTGTAATCCTCCGTTTTTTTCCATAAATACATAGCTCTCGAACTATTCTTTATCTGATTTTCGATGCTTAAATCTCCTTGAAATTCAGGTACTTTGGCTAGGTCTTTATATAAAAAAAACGCATCCCAGTAGCGTCCGACTTTGAAATAGTCGTCGGCTTCCTCTTTCAAATATTGTTTGGATTGGGCAAAGGTAGAGCCCAAAGTAGCAAAAAAAACGATAGAAATTGAAAGAAATGATTTCATTTTGAGTTTTTTTAAAATTATGAAATTAGAGATTTTAATTCGTAAACTTTTCTCTCAATAGTTTATAAAATCAATTTTGCTGCCAATTTTATTATTTATAACGATAAAACTGGAAAATAAATTATATTTTTATGGAAAAAAGCAAGTTGAATTTAATGTTAGAGAATGAATAGAAAAGATTTTATTCCATATTTTTTAGCGTTTCTTGAAAAGAATAAAATTGAATTTCAATTAATAAATTCTCGCATTTTTCAGATCGGGCCTTCAAGAATAAAGTACTTTGAATGCCTTCCTGAGGACTTGGAAGCTTATAGTCAACCTATAAATATTTGGAGAGATCAATGGGAGAAACACCCCGAAATTGTCATTTCAAGATTGAGTTCTGTTTTAGGATTAAATCCGAAATTGCCTGCTAGGGTTTGCAAAGTCAGAAGAATAAATCAGTACCACGCTGAAGAATTTTTAAATAAAAACCATTTACAGCAGTCCATTGGTGCCAAACTGAAATACGGTTTGTATTTGCCCAAGGCATATTACAGACTACTTCCCAAGGGATTTGAACCAGAGTCTGAGGAAATATTGTTAGCGGTTATGACTTTTTCCGGAGCGAAAAAATATTATTTGGAGGATAAAATCGTCCTTTCTTTTGAACTTATCAGATTCTCGAATCTCAATAAATTTAACATTGTGGGCGGCTTTACTAAAATGCTAAGACATTTTATTCAAGAAAAAACTCCAGGAAATATAATGACATATATTGACGCAGATTGGTCTGATGGGAAAAATTTCTCTAAATTGGGATTTGAACTTATAGAGAAAACCTCACCGATGTATTTTCGGTTGGATGAAAATTATAATCGTGTAAAAGTTAAAGATGCTAATGAAGCTGAAGTTATGAATTCGGGAAGTTATAAATACATTTTGAGTGAATTCTGACCATAATAATACGGAGTTAATTATTATTTTAGGCCCAACGGCTTCTGGCAAAACCACCCTGGCGGTGGATTTAGCCTATCACCTAAATGGAGAAATAATAAGTGCTGACAGCAGGCAAGTTTATAGAAATATGGACATTGGAACTGGCAAAGATTTGTCAGAATATGAAAGACAAGGTAAGGATATTCCATATCATTTGATTAACATTTGTGAGGCTGGAGATAAATATAACCTGGCCAGATTTCAGAATGATTTCAATGAGGTTTTTGAGCAAATAAAAACTAGGAATAACGTTCCTATACTATGCGGAGGAACTGGTCTTTACATCCAGGCTATTATTTCTGATTTTTGGAAAAGTCAGGTGCCCATTAATGAATCTTTCAGATCAGAACTTGAAACTCTTGATACAAATATCATTTTTGAAAAATATGGGCGTTATTTGAAGGATTATATTTTTTCTAGTAGGAAAAGACTCATCAGAATGATAGAAATTTCCGATTATTTGGAGAAAAATCCTGAATTCCATAAGGCAGATTTTAAAGGGTTTAATTTTACAATATTTGGATTAAATCCCGGATTAGAGCTAAGAAGAGAACGAATTTCAAAGCGACTCAAAGATAGATTTGAAAGTCAAAATATGGTTGAAGAGGTTCGGAATTTGTTAGATTCTGGTGTAAATGCACATACTTTGGAGTATTATGGATTGGAGTATAAGTATATCAGCTATTTTTTAAAAAATGAAATGACATTTGAGCAAATGTTTTCCAAATTAGAGACAGAGATTCACCGTTTTGCTAAACGGCAAATGACTTTTTTCAGAAGTATGGAAAGCAAAGGATTTGAAATTAATTGGATTCCTGATGGCCTAATGCAGGAGCAGAAATTAAAGTATATATTGGATAAAATATAAGTAAATTTATATGGTTTTTCGATTATTAATAGGCTTGATTTTATTTTCCGACCTAGTTTTGGGTCAAAGTAAAGTATGTTTATTTACGAATAAATCTGGGAGTGAGGAAAGTAAAAAACTATTAATCGAAAAAGCTAAGTTGTTTAATATTAATTTAATAGAAGCCCACAGCCTTGAAAAGTTAGACGAATGTGATGCTGTTTTTTTTCATGATTTTGATGAAAGCAAACTTTCAGGAAAGGAAAATTCTGTTCTGGTGTCATTTTTTAAAAACGGAGGTGGAGCCATTGGGGCATTTGATATTCAGGCGAAAACTACAAATCGGATTTGGTTCGAGCAAATGTTTGGGAAACTTGAAAATCCAATGCCAGAAATAAAGGACTTGGATTTGATTCCTGTTCAGGATTTGAACCAAATGGGACTTTTGCCATTGTGGAAAACGCCTTCAGCTGAATTCGTAAATCTAAAAGTGCCAAAATACCTAAAAGCGGTCTTAATGAATTTGGAAGGCAAGGCAGTTTCTTGGTTTGGAGTTTCTGAACTTAAGAATAAGGTTTTTTACACTGCCTTAAAATTAGATTTGAAAAGTATTCAAAATGAGGATTTTTTTAAATCTTTGATTGGAGGTGTTAAGTCTGTAATTTCTGCAAAAAATAGCCTTAAAAATGAGCCATTTTTTTTACCAGAAACTTCTGATTTTAAAGTTTTGAACCTTGCTCAAGGTTTTCAAAAGGCAAGTACTTTGGAATATTTCTCGACAGACTATTGCCTTATTTTTAACGAAAAAGGTGAATTATATAACTATAACAGTTTGTCTAAAGAACTGTCACCTCTTGGGTTATTCGAATCACTTTCTGGTGCTTTGGATATTACTTCTGACCCCGAGTTTGATATAAACAGGTACTTTTATTTTTACTTTGGAGGAGAAAAAACGACTGTTAAAAGAGTAAAAATGGTTAATCCTAGAAAAGCAGAAATGGATGACTTTTGGTTAGAATCATCGTTACCGCTCATAAATACTTTTATTAGCAAGTCAGACTCTTCAAATGTGGGTATGCCCAAGTATTATCAGGGTAAACAATTCAACCTTTCAAAGTTTGGAGTTATCGAAGTTGCATCATTAAATGCTGATCAAGAAGCTATTGATATAGAGCCATTTGTAATTTCATTCGATGCTAATTCTTTAAAAGGAATTGCTCAAAAAGAAAATGGAGAAATGTTGGTACTGATGAAGGATAGCCTAAATCTTATCCAATTTAAAAGCGAAAAAGGTTTTTCTCCTTTTGTTAATTTTACCTTCAAAAACCTTAGCTTAAAACCACCCTTTAAGGTAGAATTAGAGGCAAATGTAGAAGAAGGTTTTAATTTAGAATGGGAAATTTTGGGTAAAAAGCTGATTGGCAAAAAAGTTACCCAAGTTTTTAAATCGGTGGGTGATTATCCAATTAAACTAAGGGCAATTAATGACATTGGTCAAACAGATTTTATTCTCAGAACCATAAAAATAGAAAAAGCCATCACTATAAAGTGAAGGCTTTCAATAGTCTAGAGGACTATGTTCTTATTCGTGTTCTCCCAAATACCTTTCTGCATCCAAAGCAGCCATACAGCCAGTTCCTGCTGCGGTAACCGCCTGACGATAGATTTTGTCTTGGGCATCGCCACAAGCAAAAACGCCTTCGATATTGGTTCTGGTTGAACCTTTTTCTACAATTATATAACCTGCTTCATCCAACTGTAAGAAATCATTGAAAATACCTGTATTGGGTTGATGACCAATGGCTACAAAGAATCCGTCAAGTGCTATTTCACTTATTTCGCCTGTTTTGTTATTTTTTACACGAACACCAGTTACACCGTCTGTTCCTAAAACTTCTTCGGTGTCGGTATTGAATAATATTTCAATATTTGGCGTGTTTTTTACCCTCGTTTGCATAATTTGAGATGCTCTAAATTCGTCCCTACGAACCAGCATGGTTACTTTTTTACAAAGTTTAGATAAGTAATGAGCTTCTTCACAAGCAGTGTCACCTGCACCTACAATGGCCACGTCTTTTCCTCTGTAAAAGAATCCATCACAAACCGCACAAGCCGATACGCCCATACCGTTTAGTCTTTGTTCAGATTCAATGCCTAACCATTTTGCAGAAGCCCCAGTTGCTATAATTACGGTTTCGGCTGTTATTTCTATATTTTCGTCAATGATAACTTTATGGGCCAAGGGTGTAGAAAAATCCACACTGGTAGCCATTCCGTAGCGATTATCCAATCCAAACCTCTCCGCTTGAATTCTCAAGTCTTCCATCATTTGTGGACCTTCAATGCCTTTTGGATAGCCTGGGAAGTTTTCAACATCATTGGTGATAGTTAACTGACCACCAGGCTGCATGCCTTGGTACATGACAGGTTTCAAACCCGCTCTTCCAGCATAAATAGCCGCTGTATAACCAGCTGGCCCCGAACCCAATATCAAAACCTGAACTTTTTCTTGTGTCATCAATTATAATCTTTATTTAATAATGCATTTTAGAGTTGCAAAGTTCGAGAATTGGCGTCTTATTTCCATGATAAATGTCACAGAGTCTTTCTTTTTTCTTAGTCAAAAATAGATTTTTAGGCAGTTTAAGGTCTAATTTATTTACCAATATTTTTGAATAGTTGTTTCTATTGTTTATTCAGAGAATATTTATGAAATAATAAAATCTTCAACTAAAATAAAATGTTTAGCTCAGCACACAAGTAGCGTATAATGGATAAATTTAGTTGACACATTTGCTTACTGAACTATAATGTTTTTTTTGTGCATACATTTTCGCTCAATAATACATTTCTTGGGTCAATTTCCAGTTTATCGGGCTCCTCTCCAATTCTAAATGTTTGCGTTTGTTGTTTTTTAGAGAGATTCATTTTCAAAATTTTTGGAACGGCATCTCCTTTTATATAGTAAGCAATTTCTACTGGAAGGTTGAATAGAAAATCACCATTTTGTGTTAATTGGATAGTTATTTTTTTGCTTTTGGAATCATAATTCCATAAACCATTTATGGCAGGATTGATGGGTTGATAAAGCCATTGTTTAAAGAACAATTTTAAATCTTTTCTTGAAGCCTTTTCCATTTCCATTCTAAAATCATCAGTGGTAGCATTTAAATTGAAATATTTCGAATAATAGGCTCGGATTCCTTTTTTAAAGTCATTTTCACCTAAAAAATCTCGTAACATATGCAATATCCAAGCTCCTTTTTGGTAAGTTAAACTTGAAACAACATCTTCTTTCTCTGCAGATCGTGGGCTTACAATACTAAAATCTGGTAATTTTTTCGACATTTTAAAAACCACTTCTTTGGCTTTTACTATTTCCTTCTCATATTCAGCCTTACCGTATTCATTTTCAATAAAAAGCATAGTAAAATAAGTGGTAATTCCTTCACTCAACCAAGCATCGTCCCAAGTAGCCTCGGTGACGGCATTACCAAACCATTGATGTGCAATTTCGTGAATGACTACATTTCTTAAACGTACCTCTCTTTTTCCAGTAATTAATTTGTCAGAATAAAAAATGGCGGAAGAAGTTTCCATGCCTCCACCCGAATTTACAGATTGGATATTGGCCAGTTTTTCATAAGCAAATGGCCCAACATAAGTACTGTAAAATTCTAATACTTTTTTTGTAGGTTCATCAAAATCATAAAATCCGGCTTCTCTATCTTTTGTATAAACCCATGTTTCAATTGATTTTCCATCAAACTTGTTCACATATTTTATAGCGAAATCAGCGACTCCCAAAACAAACAACCAGCAAGATACGGGTACGGATTGTTTCCAATGGGTAAGTTTAATATTGTTGCCTAAATCAGACTCTTCAAGTAATAATCCGTTGGAAATAACTTTATAATGAGCAGGTGCTTTCACAATAAATTCGGAAGTTGCCTTGTCGGATGGATGATCAAGGGTAGGCAACCAATGCCTAGTTTTGTTAGACCAGTTTTCGCTAAAAAAACTTCTGTCGCCATTTTTTGTTGGGCCAATTTTCAAGCCATCGAAAGGCACTCCATGGTACTTTATAGTAAATATCAAATCTGAATTGGCAACTGAAGGCGTTGGTAAACTTATAATTAACTCATCATTTTGATGGGTAAAAATTATAGGCAAATTCCCAATTTTAATTGAATCAATCAGCATTCCTTTTCCTTGTTTTTCTATAGATTTATTAATCAAATCTAATCTAAAACTTTGAGTTCCTTGATTTTTGAACAGAATAGTGATTTTAGCTTTTCCATAAATTTCGTCTGTCAAATCTGAAAGTACAAGTTCAAAGGAATAATGCTTAATGTCAATTTTTTTGTTGATTGGATAGTCATCGGCCAAAGAAATTAACGGGTTTAATATTAAGAATATTCCAAAAATAAATCTCTTAAAAGTTCTCATTATTGAATAGTGATTTTTTTGAGATAATGGCCTTTGGGGTCAATTTGTGGTGCATAATCGCTGCTAATTACTAATCCTTCAGCTGGAATAATCATTTTATCCATTTTTCCATTGGAAATAATGTCAAATGGTAATGGCATAAAAAAATTATCTATTTTAATTTGATATTTTTTATATCCAATTTCTTTGATGTTTATATTTATGAAATCAGTTGTTCTCAAATAAAAATCAAAAAATGGTTTTAGGTTTTTACTTGAGGCTGTGCTGAATAATTTTTCCACATCATCCGTGGTTACAAAATTATCATAGGTAAATTTAGGGT